>JBEDFV010000238.1:0-3802 GCA_041175005.1 Pseudomonadota bacterium | reverse complement strand
CGGCGCGAGACCGACACCATGGACACCTTCATCGACTCCAGTTGGTACTACATGCGCTATTGCTGCCCCGACCAGAGCGAGAGCATGGTCGACAGCCGCATCGACTACTGGATGCCCATGGACCAGTACATCGGGGGTATCGAACACGCGGTGCTGCACCTGCTCTATGCCCGGTTCTGGACCAAGGTCATGCGCGACCTGGGCCTCATAAAGTTCGACGAGCCTTTTAGCAACCTACTGACCCAAGGTATGGTGCTCAACGAGACCTACTATCGCGAAGATGCGGCGGGACGTAAGACCTGGTTTAACCCCGCGGATGTCGATGTCAGCTTCGATGAAAAAGGCAGGCCACAGGGGGCTTTGCTTAAGGCCGACGGTCAGCCGGTGCAGATCGGCGGCACCGAGAAGATGGCGAAGTCGAAAAATAACGGTATCGACCCACAGGCCCTCATCGACCGCTATGGCGCCGATACCGCCCGGCTCTTCACCATGTTTGCCTCGCCGCCCGAGCAGACACTGGAGTGGTCTGATTCAGGGGTCGAAGGCGCCCACCGTTTTCTCAAGCGGCTCTGGGCGTTTGGGCAGGCCCATAGGGCCTGGCTTACCCAGACGGCTTCTGCGGGAAGCGCAACGACCGACGAAGCCAGGACACTGCGTCGTGAGATGCATGGCCTGTTGCGCCAGGCGGATTTCGATCTGGGCCGAAAGCAATACAACACAGTGGTCTCTGCCTGCATGAAGATGCTCAACACCCTCGAGGCAGCGGCCAAAGGAAGCCATGAAGGCGCCGAAGGAGCGCTGTCACCGGACCTGAAGGGCAGCCTGCATGAAGGGCTGGGGATTCTGCTGCGGCTGCTTTATCCGGTGGTACCCCACATCACCGACCGGCTATGGACAGACCTCGGGTATGGGGCTTCGGCCGGAGCAATTCTCAATGCGCCTTGGCCAGAAGTGGATGCCACGGCCCTTACGCGCGAGACCATCGACCTGATGCTCCAGATTAACGGCAAGCTGCGTGGCAGCCTTACGGTAGGCGCCCAGGCAAGCCAAGAGGAAATCGTATCGGCCGCCCTCGCGCACGAAGGGTTTCTGCGCTTCGGAGAGGGGCGGCCCGCGAAAAAGACGGTCGTTGTGCCGGGCCGGCTCGTGAATATCGTGGTCTAAGAAGAGACGGCCCGTGTTTGCCTATGCCTAAGATGCGTGCCATAGCGAAGAATCCGACGACCGGCAGCCATCGTCGAGCCTGGTTCCTCTCCGCGGCCTTCAGGACAGGCGGACTCCTCATGGGTGGGCTGCTGGTGGGTTGTGGCTTTCGTCTCCGCAGCAGCCGCGAGCCCATTCGGTTTACCCAGGCCCTCGTGGTCGACGCCACCAAAGGGGGGTTTCGACTGGCAGAAGACCTACGGCGTGAGCTCACGGCCCGCTATGGCGTTACGATGGTCAGCCGGCGAACCGATGCACAGGTGGTGATTCATCTCGATGAAGTCAGACAGAACCGGCTGGTGGTGGGGTTCTCAGGCGCAGGCAGGCCGCGAGAAGTTGAACTGCGCATCGAACTGCTCTTGCGCATCGAAAACGCCCAAGGCACGCTGCTGCAGCCCGCCGGGTTTCTGGAATTACGGCGCACCGTCGCGGTCAACGACGCTGAGGTGCTCTCTACCGATGAGGCCGAACGGTTTCAGAGCAATGCCATGATCCAAGACCTCCTTCAGCAGATCATTCGTAGACTCGGACGGCTTGAAGGCTATGCAGCTGCGCCTCGATCCCCTTAAGCCCGGGCCAACGCTTCAGGCGCTGGAGCGTCTCACCAAAGGCCCCAAGCCCCCCAGTAGCTGGGCCGTCTGCGGAGACGACCCCCTGCTCACCCAGGAGGCCACCGACGCGATACGACGGCTACTGTCGGCCGAGGGTTTTGGTGAGCGAATCAGTGCCACCCCCGACCGCAGCTTTGATTGGAAGTCTTGGATCGCAGAAGCCGCCGCACCATCACTCTTCTCGCAGCGACGACTTCTCGAGGTACGTCTGCCCACAGGCAAGCCTGGCCTTGAGGGCGCCAAGCGTCTCGGGGAGTGGGCGGAGCGGCCGGCCCCAGAGACGGTGTTGTTGTTGCACCTACCCAGACTCGATAAGGCCCTGGCCAACAGCAGCTGGATGACGAAGATCGCCGGGCAGGGCGTGGTGGTCATGGTCGATACGGTCGGCCCAGGACAGATGTCACGATGGCTTGAACAACGTCTGGCAGACCAGGGGCTGCGTGCGGGCGCGGGGGTGCTTAGTTTTCTGGCCGAACGGTTTGAGGGTAACCTCGCCGCCGCCCACCAAGACATTCTCAAACTCGGATACCTCCCTCGGGCCCAGTCAGAGGCGCCGCTTGACCTCTCCGAGGTGCAGGCCCTGGTGACAGATCAGGCGCGTTTTAGCCCCTTCCAACTCGGCGAGTTACTCTGCGCCGACAACCCGCGCAGGGCCATACGGGTGCTACGGGGTCTGAAAGAAGAAGGAGAGCCCCTTCCTCTCATCCTCTGGAGCGCGGCGCAGGCCTGCCGGCGACTGAGCCCGAACCGTGCTGGCGAGGCCCTGCGGGAGCTTAGCCGGATCGATACAATGGTCAAAGGGCTTAGCCGTGAGGATCCATGGCTGGCGCTTGAACGACTAGCGCTCCACCTTGGTGGGGCGACATAAGAACCCGTCTTCTGCACAAACGGCTCCGTATCTCGATTTCCGAACTTTGGTCTATGAACCCGCCAGACACCGCTCACCTAATGCATGCGCTAGGACAGATGGCCCGAGAGGCCTCGCGGGCCATGGCACGTGCATCGACCCAACAGAAGAATCTCGCTTTGCGTCTTCTGGCAGAGCGCATTCAAGGCGGTCTGGCCGAATTGCAGGAAGCAAACGAGCAGGATCTGCAGGCCGCTTCAACGGCGGGCCATGATGCCGCCTTTGTCGATCGATTACGGCTCTCTCCTGCGACAGTGCAGGCGATGGTCGTGGGCCTTGGGCAGGTGGCCGCGCTCCCTGATCCGGCAGGGGAAATCTCTCAAATAAAGACCCAGCCCTCCGGTATTCAGGTGGGTCAGATGCGGGTTCCACTGGGTGTGGTAGGCATTATTTATGAATCCCGGCCCAACGTCACGATTGATGCCGCCGCCCTCTGCCTGAAGTCTGGAAACGCCACGGTGCTGCGCGGGGGCTCAGAGGCCTTTCATTCCAACCAGCTTCTGGCCCAGTGGATTCGAGCGTCACTCGTTTCGGCAGATCTTCCTGAAGCCGGTGTACAGGTGGTACCAACCACCGATCGCGCAGCGGTGGGCGCCATGATCACGATGCCCGAATACATCGACGTCATCGTGCCCCGAGGAGGCAAGAGCCTTATTCAGCGCATTAGCCAAGAGGCCACCGTACCCGTGATCAAACACCTTGATGGTGTCTGTCATGTCTATGTGGACGAGGAGGTGGAACTCGAGATGGCCTGGCGCATCTCCGATAATGCCAAGACGCAGCGCTATGCCCCATGCAACACCATGGAGACGCTGTTAGTGGCCAAGGGCATTGCCAAGGCCTTTCTACCCCGCATGGCGGAAATTTATCTCGAGAAACATGTGGAGTTGCGTGTCTGTTCAGAAACCCGTGTAGTGCTAGAGGCCCACGGTATTAGACCTACGCATCTAAAAGATGCCGCCGAGGAAGACTGGTCTACCGAATACCTCGCCCCCATTCTTTCCATTCGCATCGTGGAGGGTCTAGAAGCGGCTATGGCCCACATTGACCATTATGGCTCCCACCATACCGATAGCATTGT
>JBEDFV010000237.1:0-3559 GCA_041175005.1 Pseudomonadota bacterium | reverse complement strand
CTTCTAACCGCTAGCGAATCGCGCTGGCCAAGCAGGCCAACGCGATTCGCTAGCGGTTAGAAGTCGCAGAGCGCGAGTTCGAAGGCCAGCGGCCCCTCGATCGCCTTTAAGTGCAACTCGGTGTCGAGGGTGCGAAACCGCACCGCCACCACATACTTATTCGCACTCACCTCGCAGACATACTCAGGGTGTGCCGGCAGGGTTACGCGAATCAGCCGCGCCAGCCGACCCTCGGGATTGAGTTCAAAGGTGCCATTGGTGGCCACATAATTCTGCGGCTCTGCGCCCTCGCGCAGCAGCTTCAGACAGAGATCGGTGGCCTTCATCAGGGGCGCCAACGTATTAATCCAGCGGGTAAGCCCCTGATAACGCTCCTGGGCAGGCCGATGCAGCCAGACAAAGTAAGAGGGCAGATCAAAGGGGCAGCTTCCTGCAGGAATTCCCACACGGCCCTTCAGGCTCTGAAGAAAGTCAAACTCCGGAATGTGTGGGCCAAGCCGGACCGGGACTTCGGCAAGCGCTGTGTGGGCCTGGGCGGCCTCCTGCAAGATGGCATTGAGGCGCTCGACCGAGACGCCCGGCTGGCCCATAAAACGGTTAAGTTGGGCCCGCTGGCGATCGAGTTCCTGCAGGAGTTCGTTCTTAATATCGCCCCGGCTCGATAAGAGCTCATAGAGTTCGAATAAGGCGTGCAGGCAGGCCTCATGGGCAAACTGGTCTGACTGCTGCGCAAAATAATTGATCCGCCGCGTCATACACTCCACGCGCAACAGAATGCGGACCCGCTCGTTGCACGGAAATTCGAATACCCGCATTCCGGCAGGCGTGTCGAGGCATCCAAGGGTCCCACCAGAGGGCAGGGCGGCCGGAGAAAGTTCTGAGGTCTCCACAGTCATCCCGCCATTATGTCTGATTGGCGTGCGCGTCTGTTGCCGCCAGGTCCCGTAAAAGCCGGTCATGCAGACAGGTAATCGCCAAGGCCAATGCCTCTGGCCCCTGGTCATTGGCAATCGCATAGTCGGCTATCGCCAGCCGCTCGCTGCGGCCGGCCTGGCGGGCAAGCATGGCCTGAAGCGTCTCCTCAGGCATCGGGCTGCGAGCAAGAATTCGGCTCCGCTGCACGGGTTCTGGCAGATCAATCACCACAACCCGCCAGGCCCAGTCGGGCCAGCCCGCCCGGTCAGCGCCCTGACGTTCGATCCACAGAGGAACCATATAGACCGCATAGGGACCCTCGGCAGCCGCAAGACGCTGCTCCGCCTGCTCGGCCACCAGCGGATGCACGATTGCCTCTAGCCTCTGTCGTATCTCTGGATCTTCAAAGGCCTGCGTGCGCATGGCTACGCGGTCTAGCCCCGCGGCCTCGCTCACCAGCGCCTCGCCAAAGGCGGCCCGCAGCGCGGGCAACGCCAGGCCCCCCGGCCCAGTTACCCCGTGGGCCAAGGCATCCGCATCCACCACAGAAATACCGAGATTCGTGAAGGCCCGGGCTGCCGTAGATTTTCCTGCCCCCATCCCGCCGGTCAAGATCACCACCGGGGGCATGCGTGATGCGCCACTACCCAAGCCCGAATCCAGTCCAGGGCAGCATCACCAAGCCCGAAAACGAGAGCGCCGGCCCAAAAGGCAATGCGGTAGACAAACGCCATTGGTTTCGCATGAGTCCCCAGGCCGCAATCGGCAGCATGCCAAGGCTCGCCAAGACCAAGACCAGGGGCAGGTTGGAGAACCCCAGCCAGACGCCTAAGCCGGCAATCAGGGCGAAGTCGCCGCGGCCCATAGGCAGGGGGTCAGCGTCCGAACGCAGTCGGCGCCGCTTCCGACTCACCATGGCCAGGAGCCAGGGCAGGCAGTAGCCAATCACACCGCCCAATAAGGCCTCTCCAAGCGGCACAGACAGGCCCAGAAGCGCCGCGACGAGCCCGACCCCCACCAGGAGCCAGGTGATGCGGTCGGGCAGAAGTCGACAACGCAGATCGACCATGGCTGCAAGCAGAAGCGCCGCAGTCAGAACCCCCATGGCAAGGCTACTCGCCAGTGATGGCGGGCCCTGAAGCGCCGAGACCACAAGCACCTCCAGGGCTGCGGCAAGAAAGGCAAGAATGCGCCAAACCGCGGGGCGCGCAAGGATCTGATCGGCCTCGGCCTCAGAGAGCCAGTAGACGAGCTCGGGGCGGGCCCAGCGTTGCAGGAGAAAAAACCCCAACCAGGCGGCCACCGCCGCCACCAGTGGCAAGAAGAGCGGGTCGTCGACCGCCAAGGGCGAGGCCAAGGGCGCCATCACGAGGCCCCCCCCTCATCGGCCTGCGGGCTAGCGGCAGGCGGGCTGGCCTCCGCCGAGAGGGGACGAAAGACCTTCACCCGGCGGATCATGCGACCCTGTAGCTGCAGAATCTCAATAGGCACCTGGCCAATCTTCACACTGACCGAGGCATCGGGAATATCCTGAAGGGCCTCGAGCACCAGGCCATTGATGGTCTTCGGCCCCTCAATCGGAAGGTTCAGGCCGAGGCTACGGTTCAGTTCCCGCACGCTCGACATCCCGTCGACCGTCACACTGCCGTCCTCGCCCCACTGGGCCTCACGTCGCGCATGGGGCCCCTGGGTAGAGAATTCGCCGACCAGCTCTTCCACAATGTCTTTGAGGGTGACTAAGCCCTGCACCTCCCCATACTCATCCACCACAATGGCCAGGTGCTGCCGGTTTTCCTGGAAAAACTGCATCTGGGTAAAGAGCTGCGTACCGGTGGGCACAAAATAGGCGGGCTGCAGGGCCTCCTTCAAGAGCGTCTTGGTAAACGACTCGCGGGAGACCAGGGCCAGCGCCTTTCTCACATGCAGAATGCCCTCGATCTGGTTGAGGTCGCCCCGATAGACGGGCAGCTTGTTGTGAAAGCAGGTTGAGATCTGCTCGATGAGGATGGACTCGTCTTCATCGAGGTCGAGGGCCTCAATACGCCCCCGCGGCACCATCACATCGTCAACCTGCAGATCCTCCAGATCAAAGAGATTCAAGAGAATCTTGCGGTGCTGGCTGGGAATAAAGCCTGAGGATTCCAACACGGCAGACCGTAGCTCCTCGGTGGTAAGCCCGCTACTGCCATTGGTATTAGAACGAAACTGCAGAATCTTGAGCAGCACCGAGACCAGCCCATTGACCACCGCCACCAGCGGGCGGGCCACAAAGACCAAGGGACGCAGGCCATAGCTTGCACCCATAGCCACCATCTCTGGACGATTGGCGCCAATAATCTTGGGCAGAATTTCTGCAAATACGATAAGCAGCGCCGCAGCGCAGGCGGTGGCAATCGCCAAGACCTCGTCATTGTTGCCAAAGGCACGAATCGCAAAGGCGGTAATGAGCGCCGTCAGTGCCGCATTGACGAGGTTATTTCCAATAAGAATGGTGGCGAGCAGCTGGTTGGTCTGCCCCAAAAGGGCCAAAACCTGCCGTGCACCTCGCCGACCTTTCTCTGCAAGGTGGCGCATCCGATAACGATTGACGGCCATAAGGGCCGTTTCGGACATCGAGAAGAATGCCGAAGCCAGTAAGAGCGCC
>JBEDFV010000236.1:0-3393 GCA_041175005.1 Pseudomonadota bacterium | reverse complement strand
TTACTGGCCGCAATATGCATGGCGAGGTCACGACCAAGCTGCTCGTCTCCCCCTACCAGATCGAGCAGTACGCCAATCTTGGCGCCGCCATGAATGTAGGAGAAGAAGCGGCCCTTGGCCTGATGACGCGAGAAACGACGAACAGAAATGTTCTCGCCGATTTTGCCCACCAGCGCGGTACGCACCGAATCTACGGTGCCTCCCTTGAGTGGCTTGGCAGAGAGCGCCTCGACCGATGAGACCGACGCATCGTCCATCACGATACGGGCGAGGTCCGCCGAGAAGGCCAGGAAATCGTCATTCTTGGCGACGAAGTCGGTCTCGCAATTCACCTCAACAATGGCGGCCATCGACTCCTTGGTGGCAATGGCCACGACCCCCTCGGCAGCGACACGGCTGGCCGCCTTGGTGGCCTTGGAACCCAGACGAACCCGCAGGATTTCCTCTGCCTTATCCATATCACCCGAGGCCTCAGTTAAGGCCTTCTTACATTCCATCATGGGGGCGTCGGTCTTCTCACGAAGCGCCTTGACAAGTGCTGCACTGATTTCTGCCATAACGTCACATTCTTTCTACAAAATAAATTAAACAGATACGAGGAAAGAGGCTCCCGGGCAGTGCCAAACAAACTGCGCTGCCCAGCACAGACGGCGCTTAGGCCGCGGGCTGCTCTTCGACTTCGACGAACTCTTCTCCCTCTTGCACGGACTGCACCAGGTCGGTCAGCGCCTCGCCACGGCCTTGAATAATGGCGTCTGCCACCGCACGCGCGTAGAGGCGCACTGCGCGGCTCGCATCGTCGTTGCCGGGAATAACATAGTCGATGCCCTCCGGGGAATGGTTGGTATCGACCACCGCCACCACCGGAATACCGAGTTTGTTGGCCTCTTGCACCGCGATCTTGTGGTAGCCCACATCGACGATGAAGATCGCATCGGGCAGGCCCGACATGTCTTTGATGCCACCGAGTGCCTTGTTGAGCTTATCGAGCTCACGGCTAAAGGAGAGCACTTCCTTCTTGGACATACGCTCCAGGCCGCCTTCGGCCTCTGTGGCCTCCATGTCTTTTAGGCGCTTAATAGAGGTCTTGACGGTCTTGAAGTTGGTGAGCATGCCACCGAGCCAACGCTGGTCAACAAAGGGCATACCGGCCCGCGTGGCCTCTTCTTGAATAATCTCTCGGGAAGCGCGCTTGGTGCCCACAAAAAGCACCGAGCCACGACGGGAGGAGAGCTGGCGTACGAATTTGAGGGCGTCGTGCATGTTTGCAACGGTTGCCTCAAGATTAATAATATGAATCTTATTGCGATGCCCGAAGATATACGGGGCCATCTTGGGATTCCAGAAACGGGTCTGGTGGCCGAAATGCACACCAGCCTCAAGCATTTCGCGCATCGAAACAGAAGCTGCAACAGTCATTAGATTCTCCAACGTAAAAGGGCAAGGGTTGGTTCTCACAACGTCGCGCACGGTTCTTAACAGCCGAACACCCTTGCGCACGACGGGGATGATTTAAACCAAAGTTAAAAAAAACATACAATTATAAGTACTTATGGCCGTTTCAATCAAATCTGAGCAGGACATTGCCGGCATGCGACTTGCCGGAAGACTGGCGTCGGAGGTACTCGACTTCATTACCCCCTATGTCAAACCGGGGGTTACGACAGGCGAACTCGACAGCCTCTGTCACGACTACATGGTCAATGTCCAGGGGTGCGTTCCTGCCCCCCTCAATTATTGCCCTCCAGGCTATTCGCCCTATCCGAAATCAATCTGCACCTCCGTAAACCACCAGGTCTGCCATGGGGTTCCTGGCACCAAGGCCTTAAAGACGGGTGATATCGTGAATATCGACATCACCGTCATCAAAGAGGGGTACCACGGGGACACGAGCCGTATGTTCTGCGTCGGAACCCCTTCTGTCGGCGCGCGCAGGCTCTGTGACGTCACCCATCAGTGCCTCTGGCAGGGTATTGCCCAGGTAGCCCCAGGCAAGACACTCGGCGATATCGGTCATGCCATTCAACGACATGCAGAGGCCCACGGTTTTTCGGTGGTGCGGGAGTTCTGCGGCCACGGCATCGGCAAGGTCTTTCATGAAGAGCCCCAGGTGCTGCATTACGGTCGCCCCGGCACGGGGCTCAAGCTTGCTGCCGGCATGACATTCACCATTGAGCCCATGATTAATGCGGGCCGACCAGAAATTCGTGAGCTCGCCGATGGCTGGACCATCGTGACCAAAGACCATAGCCTTTCGGCACAGTGGGAGCACACCATTCTCGTAACCCATACCGGATACGAGGTACTGACGGTTTCTGAGGCCAGCCCAGACTGGCAACGTGCCCATGGGGCAGCCCACGCCCGCGCAGACTAGCGCACCCGAAAGCAGTGGCCCCGAGCCTCTCGCCCTGCCTGCCCAGGTTCGGCAGGCTGTGCAGGCTGCGCGTGCCACCAATGCCGAAGGTTGGCGAGACCGCAAGTCGCCACCGATACTCATGCGGGGGCTGTGTAGAGACATCGACCGTTGTGTGCGGGCGCTCTGGGCAGCCCACCCGGTGCCCCAGGCTGCCCTCTTGGCGATCGGGGGCTACGGCCGCGGAGAGCTCTCGCCCTTCTCTGACATTGACCTCCTTATTCTTCTGCCCGAATCGGTCTCGGCCACCGCCATCGAGACGCCGCTGTCGCAGTTTGTCTCGAGCCTCTGGGATGCCGGGCTAGATGCAGGTCACAGCGTGCGGTCCTTGTCGGAATGTATGGGGCTTGCCCAGAACGATCTCACGATTGCCACCTCGCTGCTTGAGGCGCGTGTCTTGGTCGGTGACAGCGCGCTGGTGGCCGAGCTCCACAGCCGCTGGCACCAGACCATCGATCAGGCAGGCTTTGTCCAAGGAAAGCTGCTTGAACTCCAGCAACGGCATCATCGGTATCAAGACTCGCCCTACGCCTTGGAGCCCAATGTAAAAGAGAGCCCAGGCGGGCTCAGAGACTTACAGGTGATTCGGTGGATTGCCCTCGCCCTGGGCCTTGATGGCACCTGGTCGAGCCTCGCAGCGCGGGGGCTACTGACCGCGAAAGAGGCCCGTCAGCTGGCACTGCACCAGTCGGTACTGCATACCTTTCGCGCGCACCTCCACCTGCTGGCCGGGCGACGCGAAGACCGGCTCGTGTTTGACCTCCAGAATCGTATGGCCGAGCAGCTGGGCATCACCAGCCAGAGCGGGCGCCGACCCAGCGAGGTATTGATGCAGCGCTACTACCGCGCTGCGAAGCTGGTCTCGCAGGTCACCTCCATTCTGCTGGCAGACCTGGAACTGGTGCGTAGCAACGACCTCGATGGGGTCGCAGAGGCGCGGCCAATCAACAACGACTTCCAGGAACTACGCGGGCTACTGG
>JBEDFV010000235.1:0-3678 GCA_041175005.1 Pseudomonadota bacterium | reverse complement strand
AAGGGCTGCCGCCGCGAGCGTGGGGTCTACCTGCATAGAAGACTCCGCGGCGGTGGGCTCCTGAAAGCCAGGCTCCGGGCGGGCAGTGCGGGCTGTTAAGGCGGCCAGAGTCGATGCGGCCGCAGCCTGACTGGCCGGGCTTGGGTTGGGAACAATGGGGGCAGACGGCGGCGGTGTCGCCAAGGCCTCATCCGCACGGGCGAGTACCCGGAGGGTTTCCTGCATGGTACGACTCGCCTCGTCTTGGTCACCAATGTAGGCCAGCAAGGCCTGGGCCTCCTGCCCCTGGCCCTGGGCTGTCGCAGCGGCGAGCAGCGCCTGGGCCTCCTCTGGACTTGGTCGCTGCACATCCCAACGCACCATCCGCTTTCCGAAGGCATCAATCTTTTTACCCGCCTCCGCATGCGCATGCAGCAGCAGGGCGACCCGGGTATTGGCCCCGGGAAAGTCTTTTAATAAGCGCGCCAATAGCTGCATCTCGCGTACACCAGTGGCACGCCCGTCATAGACCAGAAGCAAGCGCGCCGGTGCCGTCGAACCCTGCGCCTTGAGCGCCTCAGAGACCGACATACTGGCAAGGATGCGGTTAAACCGATCCATCAAGGCATCGGTACTGTCGGGGGAATAAATCTCCACAGCCACCTTGGCGGCCGATCGCAACTCCTCGGCCAGCATACGGCCGTAATGGTCGAGTACGGCATCGCTCTCTGAGACCAGGGCAACGCTGCTGGCCTCCTCAGAGACGGCGCGCACCAGGCGGTCGAGCCGAGCCTGGTCGGCAGGGCGAATAAAAATATTGGCTGTCGGGGGCGATGAAGAGCGTGGGCTGTCGGTGGTCAAGGCATCCTCAGACAAAATTTACGAAACCGTTGGCAGAACACTACGGAACCACGGTGGACCTTCCGTTGACATCGAACTGCATCGACTCTGGAACCTCAGGGCGAGGCTTCTGCGGTACGGATCCATCGGGGCTTGCGGTGTTCATGTTAAAGACATACGCAATTACCTGCGCCACCGCATAGTACAACTCATGGTGAATTGGCTGGTCAACCTGAGAGGTAAAGTACAGCGCACGGGCCAACGGGGGGGCAGCAAAAATCTCAATCCCGTGCTTTTTCGCCTCCTCGCGTATCCGAAAGGCCAATTCATCGACCCCCATGGCCAAGACGATAGGTGCATCGTCGCCATTAGGGTCATAGGCCAAGGCCACCGAGAAGTGCTCCGGGTTGGTAATAACCACATCGGCATCCTTCACCTTCTGCATCATGCGGTTTGCGGCCATCTCCATCTGGCGCCTACGAATGCGTTGTTTGACCTCTGGACGTCCTTCAACGTCTTTCATCTCATCCTTGACTTCCTGCTTAGTCATCTTCATGCGCTCATTAAATTCGTGCTTCTGGTACGGCACATCGATGAGTGCAATCAGAATGAGGGTACAAGCCACAATCAAAGAAGAAATGCCGATCAGCTCGGCAGACCTCGCGAGCGCAGGCTCTAGGGCCATATCCGCCAGCGTCATAAAATCGTGGATCTGCAGAGAGATCACAAAATAGAGAGCAACGGCTACGACGAAGAACTTCAAAATAGCCTTGCCCAATTCAACCAAGGCGTTAAGCCCAAACATGCGCTTAATGCCCGCCACAGGGCTTAACTTGCTGAACTTCGGCTCCAGGCCCTTCCAGGTGAAGTTAAATCCACCGGTGACTGTAGAAGAGAGAATTGCCACCACAAAGCTCACGGCAAAGATCGGTGTGACGATCAGAAACGCATAGAACATCGCGCGCGCGAGGATACCGGGCAGGAGCATTGGGGTGTCGAGGCTGCGGAAATCAAAACGGAAGCCCGCAGAGAAATTCTGAGTAATATTGCTCAAGAACCAGGCCCCAGCCAGAAGCAATACCGCCAGAATAATGACTAGTTCGGCGGCGGCCGGCAGTTCTTTTGACCGGGCAATCTGCCCTTCCTCACGCGCCTTTTCGAGTTTTCGCGCGGTAGGTTCTTCGGTCTTTTCTAAATCAGAATCTTGGTCACCCATTTATTGAAGCCCAAGAATCATTCGAATCTGATCAAAGGCAGACGACCAGAGCCACTGCATACGCGCGGCAATGGAGTTCATACCCGCATAGAGAATCAGAAAGCCCGCGATGATCATCGCCGGAAAGCCAACAGCAAAAATATTAAGGGTCGGTGCGGCACGCGTGACCACACCCAGGCCAATATTCACCGTGAGAAGAATCACCAGAATCGGCAAAGCGAGTAAGACGCCACCCACAAACATCATCGACGACCAGGCAATGAGGCTACCCATCGCATCGAGGCTCAAGAGACTCTGGCCGATGGGCAAGAGTCGAAAGCTTTCTAAAAGGAGTTGCAATAAGAGTGCATGGCCTCCCAGACCCAGAAAGATGAGGCTTGCCATGATCACCAGAAACTGAGCAATGACAGGCACATTGCCAAGGTTCGGGTCCATCATATTGGCCATGGCCAGGCCCATCGTTGCAGCAATCGTCTGACCCCCAACGACCACGGCCGCCATGGCCACCTGGAGCATGAGGCCCATCAGTGCCCCAATGGCCACCTGATTAAAGACTTCGATGAGTCCCGCAGGTGTTGTGGGGTCAAGACTCGGCCACTCCATCAGGGGATAAATCAACCAGGTCAGCGCAAAGGCCAACACCACCCGAATGCGCACCGTCACCGCATCTAACGAGAGCACAGGGGCCGTCATGAGCAGAGCGGAAATGCGGATCATCGGCCAGATCAAGACCACAAAACGTTCAACTATGTCAGCAACCAGCAGCGAAGAAGCGGGGGTGACCATGCGGGATCTAGAGGCTCAGGGGTGATCAATAGGACGTATGAACGGAAGGCATTGCTCAGCGCGGCTTAGCCAAAGAGCGCCGGAATACGCTGAAAGACCGATCGCGTAAATTCCACAATGGTGTTGATCTGCCAGCCACCAAAAATGGCCAAGGCAATGCCGACCGCCACAAGCTTGGGAATGAAACTTAGGGTCATCTCGTTAATGGAGGTGGCCGCCTGAAAGATGCCCACCAGAAGGCCAACGCCCAGGGCAATGCCCAGAAGGGGCAGCGACACAAGCATCGTGATGTAGAGGGTGTGTCGGGCAAGGTCTACGACAGCGGCGGTATCCATAGATGGAGTCCTTTTTTTGCGAGAGGGGTTCGGAGCAAGAGCGCAGAGTTTGAAAGCGGGTAACTGGGGGTTGACGGGTAGCTAGGGATTTACAAAGCTCGCGGCCATTGAGCCCATAATCAGGCTCCAGCCGTCCACGAGCACAAAGAGCATGAGCTTGAAAGGCATTGAGATCATCATGGGCGAGATCATCATCATGCCCATGGACATCAAGACGCTGGCCACCACCAGATCAAGCACCACAAAAGGGATGTAGATCAAAAACCCAATGGTGAAGGCACTCTTTAGCTCCGAGGTGAGAAAGGCAGGTACCAAGGTCGCGAAAGGCACCGTCTCTGGGCCACCCGTAACCTCCTGCCGCGCAATCTCTAGAAACATGGCCAGATCGTCTTCCCGGGTCTGGCTGATCATGAAGGCATGAATCGGCGCGCGCACATTGGCGAGCGCCTGATCAAAGGGAAGGGTCTGTTGCAGATACGGCTGAATGCCCGTCTCCCAGACCTGGGTGAGGATGGGCGACAT
>JBEDFV010000234.1:0-5790 GCA_041175005.1 Pseudomonadota bacterium | reverse complement strand
CCAGACCCGAGTACCTCCATAACCTTATCAATCGAGGGCGTCTCGGTTCTGCCCAGGAGAATGACGCGCAGGGCCATGGCCAGTTGCGGCATCTTCAGCCCATGGTCGGCCAGGACAGCCTTCATGAGCTGTGATGCTACGGCAGCGTTAAGGTCCTGGGGCAGTCGTGCCTGAAGATCCCGCAACGCCTGTGGCACCACGCCCTGCAGCCTCTCGGCCAGCATGGCGGGGTCGGGATGAATATCGCGATAAAACATGGCCGCGGATTCGGCGAGTTCTACAAGCGTAGAGGCCCGGTCTTTTAAGAGATCACAGACGGCCTCCAGCGGGGGTGCGATCGGCGACGTTCCGAGCTCAGCAATGAGTCGCGGCGCGACCCTCTGGGCAAGCAGCGCTCCGGCCGTATGCCGCAGATAATGGTTGTTTAGCCACTTGAGTTTCTCAAAATCAAACTGGGCAGCAGACTTGCTGCAGTTCTCCAATGCAAACCACTCGGTAAACTGGTCCATAGAGAAGATCTCGTCATCTCCGTGACTCCAGCCAAGCCGTGCAAGATAGTTGAGCAGGGCCTCGGGCAGATAACCATCTTCGTCGTACTGCATCACCGAGACCGCCCCATGACGCTTGGAGAGTTTCTCGCCATCCGGGCCGTGAATCATGGGCAGATGCGCGTAGTGCGGTACCGAAGCGCCTAGGGCCCGCAGAATGTTGATCTGACGCGGCGTATTGTTAATGTGATCATCGCCGCGAATCACATGACTGATGCGCATGTCCATGTCATCGACGACTACGCAGAAGTTGTAGGTTGGCGTGCCGTCTGCGCGGGCAATGATCAGATCATCAAGCTCGGTGTTGGAAATACTAATGGGGCCCTTGACACCGTCGTGCCAGGACACCGCACCGTCATCGGGGTTCCGAAACCGCACCACCGGCTTTCTGTCCGCCGGCGGTACGAGCCCTCTTCGCTGCGCCTGCTCGGGCCGCCAGCGCCCATCGTAGCGAGGCTTCGCGCCGCGCGCCCGCTGCTCTTCCCGCATCGCATCGAGCTCTTCGGGACTGCTGTAGCAGTGGTAGGCATGGCCCGCCTTAAGCATCTGGTCAATTACCGCCCGGTAACGGTCCATATGCTGCATCTGGTAGAACGGGCCTTCATTGGGGTGGAGACCCAGCCAGGCCATGCCGTCGAGAATCGCCTGCACCGCCTCCGGTGTGGAGCGCTCCAGATCGGTGTCTTCGATACGCAGAATGAACTGGCCCTGGTGCCGACGGGCAAAGGCCCAGCAATAAAGGGCTGTGCGGGCGCCCCCCACATGGAGGTAGCCCGTCGGGCTCGGCGCAAAGCGAGTGCGTACCGCACCGTTGGCGGATGAGGGAGTCAGCGGCGGCATAGGGACATCGGTGGCATAAGTGTCATAGGTTTTCAGGCCGCGCTAGGCCTTCAACATGGCGTAGAGCTCGTCTTTGAGTGCAAGGCGTTGCTTCTTCAAATCTTCCAGCGCCTGATCGGTGGCAATCTCGGCCTCGACCTCGATGCGATGCACATGCTTATTGACCTTATGGTATTCGTCAAAGAGGCGGGCAAAGTGAGCATTTGACAGCTTAAGGGTATGGATCTTGTCGTGGTATTCGGGGAATTCTGCGTGCAGGTCGTGGTTTTCAATGGTCATGATGGCTCTCCAAAAATTGAGAATATACCCACATGCGCAGGTCTGCCGCCCTGACACGCATCAAACCATCTGCGAACTTTTCGGCGGATTTGCACTCTGCATGACATATGGAACGAATGAAGAACCCCAGCCGCCTCTCAGTTGCAGGCTCCGCGTGCCTCTTGGCCCTGCTCATGAGCCTCACAGGCTGCAGCGATTCGCGTGATACGCCCCCATCGACGCTTCGGCCCGACGCTGCAGAAAAGGCGGCACGCGAACAACAGGCCAGACGAGACCGAGAAGAACGCATCCGAAACACCCAGGACTGTTATATCGAAGAGCGCAGGACGAATCCAAATCAGCACACCACCTGTATCTATCGATGCCCCGACGGAAAACTCGAAAGCGAAAATGTGGCCCCGGGGTTTGTCTGCCCGCCGATGATGAATGTCATAAAGCGGTAGCGGTTGTCCAGATAATCTTGCCTTAATCTCTACCTTTTACGATGAGCCGACTCATCGTAAAAGGAACGGCGTGCTCCATTTTTCCACGTTAAGAAATACCCGGCTCTCTCTGAGCCCCGAAGGAATCGCCGTTGTCCTAGCGGTCTACTTCGCGCTCAGCCTCAACACCAGCCTCTGGTCAGCGCTACACAGCAGTCTGATCGACCCAGCAAAAAATGCAGACTACACGGCGTTTTTCGCGACCGGTCTTGGTCTCACATCCTTTCAAACCGTTCTGCTGTGCCTTCTCCTCTGGGGAAAGCAGGCCCGATGGATTGGCGCGTTACTTGCGGTCATTACATCGGCGTTGCACTACTTTTCCCAGCAGTACGGCACAGTCTATAACCCGTCAATGATGACGAATATTCTGAGCACCGACTGGCGGGAGGCTCACGAGTACCTCGGATGGCCTCTCATCGTGCACATCACCACCTTTGGCGTTCTACCTGCGCTCGCGCTTCTGAGATTCTCTCTCATAGAGCACCAGACAATACGCCATGCCATACGTCGCAAGATTCTCTTCGTTCTCGGAGCCGTCGTCATCACAGCGATCTGTATCGCGAGTCACTATGGCACCCTCGCGGCGGTTTCGCGCAACAACATATCGCTACGCTACGCAATTCTTCCTACCAGCCCCATTCTCTCAACTCTTCGGTTAGTAACCTCGGCGGCAGCGAGCCCCCATCCGGCGACGAACCAGCCGATAGACTCCCTTGCCACCCGGGGGATCAGCTCCCACCAACGTCCTCTTATGCTGGTGCTTGTCGTCGGAGAGACTGTCCGCGCGGCGAACTGGCAGCTCTCGGGGTACCAACGGCCGACGACACCGAATCTCGCAACAATGCCCTCTAACACCCTTTTTAATGCGCCCTATGCGGAGAGTTGCGGTACAAGCACAGAAGTCTCGGTGCCCTGTATGTTTTCGACACTTGGCCGCCGACTCTATGATCGACGAGAAATCACCAAATCAGAATCTGTTGTTGAAATGCTGAGCCGAATTGGAATTCAGACCTATTGGATAGACAACCAATCGGGGTGTAAAGGCGTCTGTGACAACCTATCAACGAGCGCAGAGACCGAGACATTGCGCCAATCTCTCGCAGCCGCCAATGAATACGACGACTGGCTCGTCACGGCAGCAGCGCGGGTCTACGACAAGGTGAACGCCGACACCCTGATTGTGCTTCATACCCTCGGCAATCACGGACCAGCGTACTTTCTCCGATACCCAGAGACATCTGCAGCTTTCAGTCCAGCCTGTAAGGATCCAAGCTTCAAGGCATGCAGTAAAGAGGAGATCGAAAATGCCTACGATAATGCAATACAACACACGGACGAACTACTCTTTCGCACCATCTCTTGGCTAAAGACGGTAAAGACCCACGACGTCGCACTGCTCTACGTGTCAGACCACGGAGAATCCCTGGGGGAGTCGGGTATGTATCTCCATGGCCTGCCCTATGTCATTGCCCCGAACACGCAAAAGCGGGTTCCTTTTGTTCTGTGGATTCCACAAGATGTCCAAGATCGCCGAAAAATAGATGCCAAGTGCCTGTCCGGGAAGTTCAACAGAGCCCTCTCGCATGACAACCTCCCCCATTCGCTTCTTGGCATATTCAACATAGACAGCACGGTCTATGCACGATCGCTAGACCTTTTCGACGGCTGCGATGCCTAAAACCATACTCCGAGGAATATTCGCACTTGGAGTGGCAGCGCTGGTCTTGCTGCTTGTATTTCATGACGGTGTGATTGATCGGGCAATTTCGGATGCCTTCTACGATCACACCATCCGGCAGTTTGTCGCGAAAGAAAATGCGCTGATCGATCTTGTACTCTACCGTGGCGCAAAGGTCGCTATGACGATTTTTGCCTTTGCCCTTGCAGGACTGGCAATTTGGCAGATTCGGGCAGGCCACCCCGTCCTCAGACTGCGCCACCTGGCGATAGGCGTATTGGGCAGTATTCTCATTCCACTAGTGATTGCCACACTGAAGAATAAGACAGGGGTAGAGTGCCCATGGTCACTCACACAATACGGCGGAGCAATGCCTTACATGACCCTCTGGGAATCTTTATCCTCCCCCGACAGCGCAGGCCGATGCTTTCCTGCTGGGCATGCTGGAGGCGGGTTTATTCTTTTTCCCTGGGCGGTTTGTTACTTTCGTGCAAACACGCGTCTTGCCCTACTACTGGCCTATGGGGGCGTATTCTTCGGCGGGCTGATGGGACTTACGCGTATCGCGCAGGGCGCACACTTCTTTTCCCATACCTTGTGGGCTGCCTGGGTTGCGCTTTGTATAACACTGATCCTGTCTGCAATATTTCTTCCAAAGATTCACGCAACCCAAGCAGAGCAGACCCATGCGTAGTTTCTTAAAACGACGAATTTTTTCGACCTTTCTTTTTTCGTGGGCCGGTCTTCGGCAGGCCTGGCGTACCGAAGAAGCGTTTCGCGTGGAGGTCATGGCTTTCGTGGTGTTGATGCCATTGGGACTCTATCTCGGTCACTCTGGTGCGGAGAAGGCTCTCCTAGTAGGGTCGCTTGGCATCATTCTGATCGTGGAGTTACTCAATACAGGACTAGAGAAAGTGGTAGATCGAATTTCTCTTGAGCAGCACAGCCTCTCAAAGACCGTGAAAGACATTGGCAGCGCTGCGGTACTCCTCTCCTTAGTCGTCGCGGGGACTGTCTGGGCCCTGGTTCTCTTTGCCTAACGCCAAACGGGCCGCCAAGTCCCTAAGCCCGCCATAATCTCGGCGGCAGCCGGCTATGATTGGCGCTATGGCAACAATTAAATTCCAGGTTGACCGAGAGCCGCTTGATCGATTAAGCGCCACCGCGAAGACCGAAGAACGGCTCGCCTTCTTCAGGGACCTCGCGTTAACTGGCCCACAGCGGTTGCTCTACAAGATCTGGGCGAGCCCGGCTCTGTCTACGGTAGTGTTTAGGCCTGGGCAGGTAATTCTGCATGCGGGAGAGGTTCCCCATGCCGCCTATGTAGTTCTCTCCGGGCAGGCCTCGGTGCAGCACGAAGGACGTGACTTCCTGCTGGGCCCGGGGTCAGTCATTGGTCTGGCGGAAGGGCTCTGCGACCTTACCTCGCGACACGCCTACCACGCGGTAGAGGTCGTCAATTGCAAGGAAATTCCGCTCGATGCGGCGGGCCGCGAGGTCAGCCGCGTCAACAGTGGTCTGCGGGGGGTATTTCGGCTCACCTTGCAGAAGATCCTTGCGGACCGGGCATCCATTCCCGACTGGCTAAAGTAGGCGCCCATGGCCTCCCAAGACTGGCCGGTCCAGGCCGAAGACCCCTCTACCCCCACCCCCTTCGATCGGGTCCTGAAAGAGGCGGCAGAACGCAATCAGCGTGTTCGTACCGAGACGCAGCAGGCAGCCATCAACCTCGAACGCCTTATACAACTTGTGGTTGGCGCGGACGAAATCCCTGCTGAGTTCAAGCCCCGACTCTTAGCCGATAAGCCGCTATCAGAGTGGCGAATCGATGCGGCCGACGAACCGCATGCCAGTCCGAACGCCACCCCAGATACTCAACAGCAACCCACGTCCGACTTTGCCCCGGGCAGTCTGCCCCCGCTTTACGAGGAAGATGCAGCAGTCTTCTCTGCATCTGGCCCGC
>JBEDFV010000233.1:0-3296 GCA_041175005.1 Pseudomonadota bacterium | reverse complement strand
TTTCAGTTCTGGACAAGGCCAAGGGAGCCCTGGAGGGCACGGCCATGCTGGGCACCGCAATACCCGCGGCCATGATCGCCCCATTCGCCAAAGAGTTCACCGGGACGCCGGAGGACGAGTTCACCAGCAAGTACATGTACACGCCCAGGACCGAGGCGGGCTTGCTGTTTGCAGAGGAGCGTGGCGAGCAGCTCGGTTCGGCTCTTGAGGCAGCCGGAGAAACGCCACTCGGCCAAGCCCTGGGGAAGATTGTCGAGAAGGTGCCGGTCTACACGCCACTGCTGGGTGCCCCGGCACAGGCGGCTGGCCGCATAAGCAAGGCGACCAAGAAGGTAACAGACACGGCCCAAGAGCTTACGCGTGAAGGCCAAGACATTCTGAGGAAAGGTAATGACTATGAAACAATCCAAGAGGGACCCTTCTACCGCGTCCGCCCAGCTTCTCAAAGATCTGGACAAGCGGTTAGAGGCAATAAGGAAGAAGCAGGGGCCGGTGCCCCAGATACCGGAGGAGCAGTTCGAGGCGATGTTCCGCAACCAATTACGGATGCACAACTCACAGAGATAATGGCTCAGCCGGACAACTTCGTCCGGTCGGTCGCGTCTCAGTACGCTGAAGAGGTCAATGGCCAGCCTTACGAGCTGCCCGAGATGGCCCCGAGCTCTCTGCTCAAGCAGGCACCTATCGGTCGAGCCTTCGATCTTGCCGTGTCTGAAGACCCCCAGTATAAGAAGCGCGTCTTCGAGGCGTATGGGCAGGCGATGCCCGAGGTCATCGAGCAGTCTGGTGCGAAGAACTACGACCAACTGGTCGAGGCTGCCTACCGCCAACTGGCCAAAGAGACCGATGCGCAGTTCCGCCGCCTGCCGGTGAGCATGTCATTCCACCGTGCCGGCGAGGGCAACTACACTGACTCCAAGGACATGCTGCGAGACGTCTATGGCAACCGCCACCTGTACGTCTTCCAAGGCGGTGACCCGCACCCCTTCCTCAATCAGGTGGACCCGGTCACCGGGCTCAATGACAATGAGAAGTTCCGGGCGGTGCATGACTTCTTTGGCCACGCCATCCATGGCAACCAGTTCGGCCCGAAGGGCGAAGAGACTGCATGGCTAGCTCACAGCCAGATGTACTCACCCCTGGCCCGGTTGGCCATGAGCACCGAGACCCGCGGCCAGAATAGCGTGGTCAACTACACCCCATTGAATGCGCAGCTCAAGCGCAGCCTGTCCGAGGTTGAGGGGCGGATCATGGAAGCCCGCCGGCGTGGTCAGACGGATGACCTGAAAGAGCTGCAGGCAATCAAGCGCGACCTGTTCAATCAGTTCCAGTACGCGCCACAGCAGGGGCTGCTGCTGCCCCCCGAGATGATCCGGCCGGACTATGCCGGCAAGATGCCCGACTACCTGCGGCCACTCATTCAGCCCGCCCCCGGCACCGCACAGTCAGCCCGCCTGACCCATTTCAGTTACGACCCCAACATGAAGATGACCGACCCGAGTCGTTACGGCACGGGCATCAAGGGCGCGGAGGCAGGGCGACTGGCCGGCGCTCCAGACATCCGCCCCCGGACGTACTTCTACACCGGGGAGAACCCACGCCCAGAGACGGGGCTGGGACCGTTCAGGTATGGTACCCAGGCAGACCTCTACAACATTGAAGAAGACCCGCTGTCATTCCGTGCCCTGGCGTCTGAATCCCTGCGGTCGCCCTTCACCTCGAAGGCCAACCCGGGCATGGTTGACCCTATGGAAGCCACGACGGCCGCCGAGCGTCTGGTCAAAGAGTATGGCTACCCGGGGTATATGAACCCCGAGTTTGGGGCGGCCACCGTCTTCCAGCCGCTGGAAGTGCAGCGCTATGCTCGTGGCGGAGATGTCCATGCTAGCAGTGGTGGCGCGTTTGAAGTACCTACGCCGGAAAATCTTGCATTAGATCCGGTGCTAGCGGCGGAAAGAGAACGCAGGCGGCAGGAAGAAGCGCAACGAATGAGCCAGAAGCCACTGGCAGAAAAGATAAAAGGTGGCCTTGAAGCCGCGCAAACAACTGCGTCAACCGTGGGGCGAGGGGTATTACGCCCGTTTGCCGAATTGGCGGGTCAAGCAGTCGGTCAAAAAGGGTTGGGAGAGCGTATGGTGCAGTCCGCCCCCAAACCGTCAACGGATATCGGCCAGTTTTATACCGGGCAGGTTAGTGATGTTATGCAGGAGGTGGGAAAGTTTCTGGAGCCTGCAAAGATTCCGCAAGGCCCATATATGCCCGAGCTTTTACCGACCCTTCCCTTTATGTCTCGTCCTGGCATGGACATGACCACTGAGAGACTTGAGCAAGAGTTTGCTGGTCCACCTACGGGAGCGATACAACTCCAGGCCGCTCAGGCCCCCCGCAGTCAGCTCGGCATGTACTCCAACGCAGAGCAGGCAGCGCTGAACCTGCCGCAGGCTAAGGGCACGGGTAACCAGTTCCTGGCGCAGCTCTCGAAGACTCCCGGGGTCAAGCCGGCAGAGCTGGAATGGACTGGTCTATCTGACTTCCTGAAGGCAAAGGGTGACAAGCCGGTCACTAAGGCAGAGATTCAGGACTACCTTGCGGCCAACCGAGTAGAAGTGCAAGAGGTGCGTCTGGGTGAGGGCAAGGTCAAGTCGTTTGAGCAATGGGCAGAAGACGAGGGTTTGACGCCTGAAGCGATAAGAGATTTTGGCCCCTCGTTAAGAAACTCTTATGAAGCGTTTAATCAGAACGCTAGCCAAAAAATTGATGCGGCGAAATATGCTCAGTACACCCTTCCAGGTGGCGAGAACTACAGAGAGATTCTGCTAACGCTACCAACGACTTTAAGGCAAACGGATGCCGCTCGGCTTGCAAAACTAAATCAGCTCATTGATGAAAAGACAGGGCCAAATAGTGGCTATAGCGCTCTTTCTGATGATGAGCGTCTTGCCATTCGCGCTGAAATTAAACCACTAAGAAATGAGCGAAGTGAACTTGAGAGCAAAAAGATTAAATACAAATCTTCTCATTACAAAGACCAACCGAATATCCTAGCCCACATGCGCGTCAATGACCGTACAGACGCAGACGGTAATAAAGTTTTGTTCGTTGAGGAGCTGCAATCTGATTGGGGGCAGAGCGGACGGGATCAGGGCTTTAAGACTAATGAAAAAGCAGAGCTTCCAGAGGGTACAAAATTTTATGACCCAAGAATGTTTGTTCCAGGTGGCGAACCGATGTTCATGGTTCAATTGCCAGAAAAGGTGCATGGACGTGATTTGTTTTATGGTTACACCAAAGAAGAG
>JBEDFV010000232.1:0-7418 GCA_041175005.1 Pseudomonadota bacterium | reverse complement strand
GTGGCCGAGCCCGTGGTCTACATGGTGGATCGTTTTGTGGTGGGCGGGTTCTACCGGGTACACGTCGATCGCGGGCCCGATGAGAATCTGAATGCACCGGGTGCGCGGTTCGTTCCTCTCGCCTTTGAGCAGAGCTGCCAGCAGCCGGTGGCCGAGGCCAATCCGGATGCCACCCCCAATCGGCTCTATCTCTACGGCGTCATCTCGCGGCTCGCGCTGCTTGCAGCCTCGCGCGAATTGCAGGCGACCCACCCTGCTGCGCGTCGAACCGAAGACAGCGCAGAGACCTGACGGATCGCAAGCCCATGCGGATTCTCTTTGTCTGCGACCCCCCGCAGACCTTTAAGCCCGAAAAGGACAGCACACGGGCCATGATGGTGGCAGCGCAGGCCCGAGGCCATGTGGTCTGGGTCTGCGGGTCCGACGACTTGCAGTCCCGCTGGGATGCAGAAACGACTTCGGTATCCATCACAGCCCAGCGACTGACCCTGCTGCCCTGGCAGGGCGACTCCTCTGCCCCCTGGTATGCGGTGGCAGAGTCGCGCATGTTGGCCCCCAGCGACCTTGATCTGGCGATTATGCGCAAGGACCCGCCCTTCGATGTCCACTATCTGGTGGCTACCCAGATGCTCGATCGGCTCATAGCGCATGGGCTGCCGGTAATTAACCAGCCACAGGCACTACGTGACCATGGCGAGAAGATGGCCGTTTTGGAGTTTGCCCAGTGGGCACCGCCGGGCATGGTCTCGCATGACATGCAGAGCCTACGGGCATTTGCGCAAGACCATCCCCAGGTGGTCTATAAGCCCCTAGATGCCATGGGCGGTGCAGGCATCTTCGTGAGCCATGCCAGAGACCCAAACCTACCGGTCATTGTGGAGATGCTCACCGAACACGGGCAGCGGGCCATCATGGTCCAGCGATTTCTTCCTGAGATTGCCCAAGGCGATAAGCGTATTCTGCTGATCAATGGCATTGCCGTACCGCACTGCCTGGCCCGGATCCCCCCAGAGGGGGCCTCGCGGGGAAACCTCGCGGCCGGTGGTCGCGGCGAGGCGCGGCCCTTGTCTGCCCGAGACCGAGAGATCGCCGAGGCGCTCGGGCCCATTCTTGTCCAACGTGGCCTCTTCTTGGTGGGTCTCGATGTCATTGGCGACTGCCTGACCGAAATTAATGTGACCAGCCCCACCGGTTTTCAAGAGATCACCCGACAGACAGGCTATGACGTGGCCACCCAGTTTGTCTTGGCCCTTGAGGCACAGTACGGGGCGCGAGCAGCCTAGACCCATGGCAACCCATCTCTTTCTCATCTGTCACGCACCCCTGGCCTCCGCCCTGCATGCGGTCGCCTGTCACGGCTTTGGCCGAAGACTCGATGAGGTCGAGGTTATTGACGTGCTTGCGAGCCAGTCGCCCGAGCAGGTCGAAAAGCAAATCACCGCACGATGGCAAGAGCTTGGGTCTCCCAGAGAGATCTTGTTGCTCACCGACCTGGCCGGTGCGACACCGGCCAACGGCATTGCCCGCTGGCTCAAGCACCATCCGGGACAGGGGCTCGCGGCCGCAAGTCTTCCAACCCTGCTGCGGGCACTGACCTACAAAGAGCTTGATGCGCAGAGCCTGCATCAGAAGCTCTGTGCCTCGGAGCATGCCAGTTGCTGCACCATCTCTGGTGAGGACGAGGCCCTCTAGTCCGATCGCCATGCCGCAGACCACTGTTCCCATTGTCAATGCCCTCGGGCTTCATCTGCGGGCCTCCTCGAAGCTCTCGCAACTCGCGACCCGTTTTCCCTGCGAGGTCTGGCTGATGCGTGGCACGAAGAAGGTCAATGCCAAGAGCGTGCTCGGCGTCACCATGTTGGCCGCCGGGCCGGGTACCGAGATCACCATCCTCACCGAGGGAGACCAGTCGGAGGCAGCGCTTGAGGCCCTCGTAGCCCTTGTGGCAAGCCGATTTGGAGAAGACCAGTGAGCTGGTCCCTCTCAGGAATCGGGGTGGGCGATGCCCTGGCCATTGGCCGGGCCTGGGTGCTGGCCCCGGCCCAGCTCGACCAGCCGCGTCGGGTGCTCGACGAAGACCAGGTTCCCGCTGAGTGTGCGCGGTTTCGGGCAGCGGTGGCCCAGGTGGGCGCAGAGCTTGAGGAGTTGCGCGAGGCGCTTGGGACGGAGCCCGCAGCCGAGTTGCGGGCCTTTGTGGACCTGCAGGCCATTGTCTTAAATGACCCTCTGCTTATTGACGAGACCGAGCGGCGCATTGCAGAAGACCGATGTAACGCCGAATGGGCGCTGGTGCAGCAGCTTGAGACGGTCTCAGAGCAGTTTGATGAAATCGAGGATGCCTATCTACGGGAACGCAAGGCCGATGTGCAGCAGGTGGTAGAGCGCATCTTAAAGGCCATGCAAGGGGCCGATGGGCTTGCCAGGGTCTTTCAATCGCAGGCCTTTGACCCGCTGCAGCCCCCCTGGATTCTTGTGGCACGCGACATCTCTGCGGCCGATATGCTCGTGCTTCGACAGCACGCCTTTGCCGGCTTTGCTACCGACAGCGGCAGCGCCACCTCGCACACCGCCATTCTGGCCAGAAGCTTAGGGCTGCCAGCCGTCGTGGGGTTACCAGGGCTGCACCACCGTGTCGATCAGGGAGCGCTCTTGGTACTCGATGCCGAGCATGGCGAGGTGCTGGGGGCACTCGATGAGCCCGCACTTGCCGCCTACCGCAGCCGACAGGCACATCAGGCCTTTGTCCGACAACAGCTCGAGCAGATTCGGCATATCGAGAGTAAGACCATCGACGGCCAGTCGGTGTCGCTGCTTGCCAATATCGATCTTCCGGAAGACGCCGCCGTAGCCCTCTCGCGGGGCTGTGACGGCGTTGGCCTGCTGCGCAGTGAGTTTTTGTTTATGAACCGCACCTCCATGCCCACCGAAGAGGAGCAGTTTGCGGCCTATCGCAGCGTGGTGGAGGCCATGGCGGGCCGCCCCGTAACCATTCGCACACTCGACTCGGGCGCCGACAAAGATGTGCCCGCCTTACAGGCCAGTCGCGAACGGCCGGCCAACCCCGCCTTGGCACTCAGGGCCATACGACTCTGTCTGGCTGAGCCCGAGATATTTCTCGTACAGCTACGGGCCATTCTGCGCGCTTCGGCCTATGGGCCGGTAAAAATATTGGTGCCGCTCATCAGCGGGCCCCCCGAGATCATCGCGGCACGAGAGCTCATCGGCCGGGCCATGAAAGACCTGCGGGCCCAGGGGCAGGCGTTTAACCCCCGCATTCCCGTAGGGGCCATGATTGAAGTGCCCTCAGCAGCCATTGCGATTGATGGGCTGCTGGCCCATATCGACTTTGCCTCGCTAGGGACCAACGACCTCATTCAGTACACCCTGGCCATTGACCGCACGGACAGTGAAGTCGCCCACCTCTACGACCCCCTGCACCCTGCGGTCATTCGCCTCATTCAAAACACCATCCAGGCCTGCGGGCGGGCAAGTATGCCGGTGTCTCTCTGCGGCGAAATGGCTGGCGACCCGCGCTTCACCCGCATTCTCATTGGCCTAGGACTGCGGGAATTCTCCATGCACTCGGCCGAGATTCTCCGGGTAAAACAAGAGGTGCTGCGGTGCCATGCGGGGGCGTTGGCCCGCCCCGCCCGACGGCTCACACGACTGGGCGACACGGCTGCCCTGCGGTCGGCGCTGGCCCAGTTCAATCAGATTTAGGCCCAGGCCTTTGATCTCACGGCTGCGGCGCAGGGGCAACGCCCACAACCGTCTGAATCCAGCCCATCCGCAGAGCCGCAACCACCGCCTCGGCCCGGTTGCGCGCCTGAAAGGCCCGCAGGATCGCGCTGATGTGTACCTTGGCCGTACCCTCTGACATATTCAGGCTGCGGCAGATGAGCTTGGTGGGCTTGCCTTCGGCAAGACACTGCAGCACCTCGAATTGTCGGGGGGTCAAGGCCGACCACGACGGCTGGGACTCGGGCTCCTTCACATGGATCTGAATCACAGCGGCACCACCCGGGCGCAGGCTGCGCCGATTTCCAGGAGAATAGCTGGTGCCAACAGCGGCTGAGGGCACATGAATCTGGGGGGCGGGTGTTTTTTCTTGTTGTGCATGGTGCGCAGTTAAGACATCCAATAACGGTGAGCGATGCATGACGGGCTTCTCCTCTTGGCTGAAAGTAGACCTCGACAGTGTTGCGAACCAAGAATCGGGAAAATGAAAAAAAGTGTGTCGTTGCTAGGCCGTCTGTCATGAATTCTTCCACCTCCTCGGTGGGCCCGATCACCGCCCAGCGTGCGGACTTTCAGGGCCCCTTGCGGCTCATAAGCGGTCAGGAGATCGGCCCGTTTTCGCTCGCCTACGAGACCTATGGACGGCTCAACCCTGAGGCCGATAACGCCGTATTGATATGCCACGCCCTTAACGCCTCGCACCATGTGGCCGGAACGCGCCCAGACAATCCCGAAGACATTGGCTGGTGGGACAACATGATTGGGCCCGGAAAGCCTGTAGACACCAACCGCTTCTTCGTGATTGGCGTAAATAACCTCGGGTCGTGCTTTGGGTCCACCGGACCGGCAAGCATCAACCCAGCAACCGGCAGACCCTACGGCAGCGACTTTCCCGTGGTGACCGTTGAGGACTGGGTCCATGCCCAGGCGCTTCTGGCCGACCGCCTCGGCATTGAGCGGTTTGCGGCCGTCATGGGGGGAAGCCTTGGCGGTATGCAGGCCATGCAATGGGCAATTGCCTACCCTGGCCGTGTGGCCCATGCGGTTGTTATTGCCTCGACCCCTCGTCTCTCAGCCCAGAATATTGCGTTTAATGAAGTGGCCCGCCGCGCCATTCTTACCGACCCCGACTTTCATGGGGGTCACTACTATGCGCATGGGGTGGTGCCACGTCACGGGCTGTCGGTGGCCCGGATGATTGGCCACATTACCTATCTGTCCGACGACGACATGGCCCAGAAGTTTGGTCGCAGCCTGCGTGGGGCCGATCACTATCGGTTTGGCTTCGACGTAGAGTTTGAGATCGAGTCGTACCTGCGGTATCAGGGGGAAAAATTCTCAAGCTACTTCGATGCCAACACCTATCTCAGGATCACCCGGGCGCTGGACTACTTCGATCCGGCACGGGTGCACGGCGGTAACCTCGCCGCGGCACTGGCGCCCGCGCAGGCTGCCTTCTGCCTCGTATCGTTCACCACAGACTGGCGTTTTCCGCCTGAGCGATCCCGCGAGGTGGTCTCCGCACTCATGAAAAACAATGCCCGCGTCACCTATGCGGAGATCGATGCGCCGCACGGACACGACGCCTTCCTGATGGCAGACAGCCGCTACCACGACCTGATTCGTGCCTACTTTGCACAGATTGCCCAAGACCTTTCTGCACAGGCCACGCCACGATGACTCGTGACCAGAACCCAACCGACCAGAACGGCCTGCCCGGCCTCGCAAACCCCCATGACGGGCTTCGGCCAGATCTCGCCTATATCGCCGACTGGGTGCCGCAGGGGGCCCGTGTGCTCGACCTGGGCTGTGGAGATGGCAGCCTACTTGCCTGGCTCTCGCGCCACAAGGGCTGCCAGGGCTATGGTGCAGAGATTGCCCACGACAATCTCTTAAAGTGCCTGGCAAAGAAGGTGAACGTGGTGCAGGCCAATATCGATGAGGGGCTTGAGATGTTTTCTGGCAACCGATTTGACCTTGTCATTCTGTCTCAGGCCCTACAGGCAACCCACCGCACCGAGCATATCCTCACGGAGATCGCCGAGCTCGCAGAGCAGGCCATCGTAAGCATTCCCAATTTCGGACACTGGTCGCACCTTGTATCTTTGGCACGGGGCCATATGCCCGTGAATCAACGGATCCCGTTTGAGTGGTATGACACCCCCAACCTGCACTTCGCCACCACCAAAGACTTTGAGCAGCTCTTGTCTTCGCTGCACATGACGGTGCTTCAGAGGGCCTACCTGCGAGAATCGGGCATGAAGACAACGCCCGTGCGGTGGTGGCCCACCTTACGGGCCACGCTGGCAATCTATCGGTTTCAATCGCGCGCCCTTACCGCGCGCTGATCACCCTTTCGACCTTTCACCTCTTGACGCAACAAAGGAGCTAACGGACATGGCATCAATCGGAATAGTGGGCGCGGGCACGATGGGCAACGGAATCGCCCAGGCCTTTGCAGTAAAGGGATTCGACGTTGTCGTGCAAGACCTCTCTAGTACTGCCCTGGAGAAGGCGATTGCCACAGTCTCGGGCTCGCTAGACCGGCTGATTAAAAAAGAGGCCTTAACGACTGAGCAAAAGGCGCAGGCCATGGCCCGTATCAAAACCGCCACCGAGGTCTCTGCGCTGCGTGGCGTAGACATGGTGATTGAGGCCGCCACCGAGAATGAAGCGATTAAGGTCAAAATTCTGCAGGCACTAGAGTCAGTCGTGGGCGCAGAGACCATCATTGCGACCAACACCTCATCGCTTTCCATCACCCGACTGGCCGCACAGATTCAGCATCCTGGCCGGTTCGTGGGCATGCACTTCTTCAACCCCGTGCCCGTGATGCCCTTGGTCGAGGTCATAGAGGGACTGAAGACCGCGGCCGCGACCACCGAACGGGTACTCTCCTTGGCCAAGGAGCTTGGCAAGACCCCGATCCGGGTCAAAAATAGTGCGGGCTTTGTCGTCAACCGTCTGCTCTGCCCGATGATCAATGAGGCGGTCTTTGTCTATGCAGAGGGACTTGCCAGCCCGGAAGAAATCGATGCTGGGATGAAGCTCGGCTGCAACCATCCGATTGGGCCCTTAGCCCTTGCCGACCTGATCGGGCTCGATGTGCTGCTCGCCGTGATGAACGTGCTGACAGAGCACTTCGAAGACCCGAAGTACCGCCCTGCCCCGTTACTCAAGGAGATGGTGGCGGCCGGCTTTCTCGGGCGCAAGACCGGTCGTGGGTTCTACACCTACTAAACACCCAGTACCGCCGTGCCCTCTGCCGCCCCTCTTCTCTAGCCGGCGAGTTCAGACTTTAGCCAGCGACGAAGCGCTGCAAAGTCTGGTTCGCCCACATACCGCTTCACGATCTGGCCCTCGGCGTCCACCACAAAGGTGGTGGGCGTCACCGAGACATCGCCAAAGGCCTGGGCCCAGGCACCCGACTGATCGTGCAGCACGGTGAAGGGCAAGGCACGGTCTTCCACAAACTTCTGCAGGTAATCGGTGCGGTCATAGCTCATAGCCACCGCAATCGTTCGGAAGCCCTGGGCTGAGAACTCTTCATGGAGGGCGACGATATCGGGCATCTCTTTGACACAGGTAACACAGCTGGTGGCCCAGAAGTTGATGAGGTAGGGCTTGCCTTTAAGGCCAGCGGTGGCCACTGCCGAGCCGGTTAGGTCTGTGCCCTCTAC
>JBEDFV010000231.1:0-2559 GCA_041175005.1 Pseudomonadota bacterium | reverse complement strand
TGTCCTCGCTGGCGAGGTCGTGCTTACGGACCCGCACCCGGGTGTTGTAGCCGGTGTCGACCGCAATCGACCCGTCGTCTACGCCTTCTTGCAGGGCGGCGAGTTCTTCTTCGCTAAGTAGGCCAGTCGACATTGCCGTGGTGTCTTTTGAAAGTCAAAGGGGGTGAGAAACGTAATGTGATTGTGAGTGTGCGACTTTATTGGATGATGAATTCGGTAAAGAGCACCTGCTCAATACCGCCAAAATCCTCATAACGCTCGAGCACGGCATTAAGGGCCAGCCGAAGCTTCTCAGCCAGTTCAATACGGAAGGTGGGCTTTTCGATCTCGGCTTCTGTCACCTGCCGCAAGACATCAAGGGCCGCAGACCGGAGCGCAAATTCGTGCTTGTCCATATTGCCGAGCACCCGGTCATCGTAATGGGTCATGATGGCAAGCGTCACCGACATTACCTTACGCGAGCCCGACACATTGGCCAGCAAGGGCCGGCTCATTTCTTTATAGCGGCTCTCAAACTTGGTGACCTCGGCCTGGGTCTTTAACTGCTTCTCCGGGCCTGCGGGCGTCTCTTTGTAGTTTGGAAGGGGCTTGCCGTCGGGGCCGAGCTTAGGCTCGCCCGATGCCTCACCTCCGGTGCCACCCTCGGCAGCGGCCTTCTCTTCTTCGGCCTTCTTCAAGAGCTCCTCAACAGTGGCCTCATCGGGCTTACTAAAAAAGCCCGTGGCAGCCAAAGTGCCGACCACCGCGCCTACAAGAAGAAGCAGGATGACCACGACCAAGATGATGATCATCAATAGAGGGCCTTTTTTCTTTTTTCCCTCTTCTGGTGCCTGTTCGTCTGCCATCGTCTTTCCTTCCTTAAATTCGGTTACACCCAGACATCGAGTCGTCCATCGTCCTGCGCAGGCCTCTTATCAGTGCCCGAGGCCGACTCCGGCAACGGCTCTGTGGCCGAGCCCTGTCCGCCCGAGGACTGCCGTCCCGACGGCGACTGCCCGCCAGATTGCCGACGGTCCTGCTGACTGACTGAAAGCGAAGCAACGTCCATGCCATTGCGCTCCAGGGCCTCCTTCAGCCGCGGCAGGCTCTCCTGTAAGAGATCCCGGGTGCTTGCCTGGGTGGCCTTGATCGACGCCTCGATTTCGCCCTTTCGTAACTCTAGTTCTATGCGTATCGACCCCAAGTCGCCAGGCTCAAGGTCTAATTCCACCCGCCAATTGCCCTGGGTGACTTGCTGAAGCAGTCGCTGGGAGAGGAGTTCGCCAAATCGCTGCATGATCTGTTGCGGCAGTGCGCGCGGTTGGCCCGCCTGACCACTGGCATTGGGATCAGGGCGAGCCCCCTCTCCTCCGCCCTGGCCCGAGGCGGTGGACCCACCGCCCATCATCGTTGCAAGGCCCTCAGACTCGCCAAGAAGACCATCGATGGTTCGGTCGGGCATTGAAGGCATATCGGGCAGATCAAGCAGCGGATCGACAAGGCTAATGGCCTCAAGCCGGGCCGCCTCGGGTTCAAGGCCTGCTTCTGCCGCCCGCACCGCCTCCGGACCGAGAATCTTCATAAGCCGGTCCTTGGTCGACTGGTCGTCTAGCCCCAGACGAAGCCGCAGTGCCTCGAAGTCAAATTTTGCATGGCCCATCGCCTTCGGTTCGATCTCGGCATTTTTCATCACCCCCTCTATTGCAGGGTCGGTCGTACCATCGAGCGCCTCTGTTGGGGCGCCCGTTGCCCCAGCCACGCCGCCCGCCCCTTCAACGCTGCCTGCACGAGACTGCATCCAGCGGCTGGTGGGCATTTCGGAGACCGAAGTACCCGTGGCCAGAGAGACTGAGAAGCCCGCCTCTGACGACTGCGGGCCCGTGGGTACCTGGGGTAGCACCGATGCGGCCGTGCGTGCGGCACTCGCGGCGTTTGCAAGTAGCCCTAGGGTTGCGGTCATGCCTTGCGACAGGGTGGTCGCTGTAGACGAGGAGGCAAGCGAATCGGCGCCCCGCGCCACAACGCGGCCCTCGTGTCCTTTCAGAATGAGCGCCTCTTGAGCCGTATGGAGCAATGACAGCTCGGCTTCGTCGGTCTTTGCACCCCCAGCCCCCTTGCTAACCGTGTCAGCCTTATCGTCACCGTCTAACTCACCCTCTGCACCCGGCGCTTGTGCGGCACTATCACTCTCCTCAGAGGTGGCACGACCGGCGGCAGAAGCGAGGCCGGCCCACTCGACTAGGCGCCCATGCCGCAGCAAGGCCGCAACAGACCCCTCATCCATCGAGGCGTCGCGGGCGTAGCGCAAAAGGTCTTCGTCGGCGGGCGGTGGACCCGCCGTAATAATTTCTGTGCCTTCGCCAATCGTTAGGGCCCGCAGGCTAGCGGGTTTGGCGCCTTGCGCCTCATTGGGCTGCGCCTCAGCGTCTTGGGCCATGCTGCTCGCTGCAGTTGGTCCAGCTAAGCCACCCTGGCCATCGCTGGGGGTACCGGCAACAGGTTGCCGGGTCTGCTCTCCAAACACGCGGGCAAAGAGTTGGCCAAATCGGGCGGCGCGAGGGTCTGTGGGAGCAGGCTCTC
>JBEDFV010000230.1:0-17845 GCA_041175005.1 Pseudomonadota bacterium | reverse complement strand
ACAATGGAGAGGGCGCCGACGCGTTCTCCGTAGAGAGAGAAGGATTTCGAAAAAGAGCTTGAGACAAAGAAGTTCAGGCCCGCATCGGCAAACTTACGCAGGGCCACGGCATCTTCGAAGAGCCCCTGGCCGAAACCCTGGTAGGCCATATCGAGAAAGGGCACGAGGCCTCCCGAGGCGCAAGCAGCCACCACCTCGTCCCACTGATTATCGGAGAGGTCAGCCCCGGTGGGGTTGTGGCAGCAGGCGTGGAGCACAACGATCGACCGCGCGGGCAGGGCCTTGAGGCTTGCCATCATGCCGGCGAAATCTAAGCCCCGACTGCTGGGGTCGTAATACTTGTAGTTGTGCACCGCAAAGCCTGCCGTCTCAAAGAGGGCCCGGTGGTTTTCCCAGCTGGGGTCGCTTATGGCGACAGCCGACTGCGGCAGAAGCTGTTTGAGGTAGTCTGCGCCCACCTTAAGTGCTCCCGTACCGCCCAGGGCCTCGATGGTTACCACCCGATCTTGGGTGAGCAGGGGGTGGCCAGCCCCAAAGATCATCTGTTGCACTGCCTTGTTGTAGGCGGCCGCGCCCTCAATGGGTTGATAGCCCCGAGCAGGAGATTGGGCCGTTCTTTCTTCTTCTGCCTGCTTAATGCACTTAAGTAGCGGCAATTTGCCGTTTTCGTCGTAGTACACACCAACCCCTAGGTTTACCTTATCGGCCCGCGTATCGGCGGCAAATGCCTCATTGAGGCCAAGAATAGGGTCACGGGGCGCCAGGCTGACCTGGGCAAAAAGGGAGGGATGCGGGGCGTTCATAGGTGGGTTAGACCCTAAAGTCAAGAGGTTGGGGTGAAAAAAAGAATTGGAAATTTGGCCTAGGCCTCGCCACAATATGCGGTTGATTCCTATTAGCGCTCTTTGAAACACATTCTGCCACTTTAGCATGTCTGCTCAGACACTTAGCCCATTTCAGCTGGCCAGTCCGTTCCCGCCTGCTGGCGATCAGCCGGCGGCGATTGCTGCTTTGGTGCAGGGGGTGGAAGACGGCCTGTCGTTTCAGACCCTTTTGGGGGTCACGGGCTCTGGCAAGACCTACACCATGGCCAATGTCATCGCCCAGCTGGGGCGCCCCGCTTTGGTGCTTGCCCCCAATAAGACGCTGGCGGCCCAGCTCTATGCGGAGATGCGCGACTTCTTCCCCCGCAATGCGGTGGAGTACTTCGTGTCGTATTACGACTATTACCAGCCCGAGGCCTATGTGCCGCAGAGAGATCTCTTTATCGAGAAAGACTCTGCCATTAACGAACATATTGAGCAGATGCGGCTGTCGGCCACCAAATCGCTCCTAGAGCGCCGAGACACGATCATTGTGGCCACCGTGTCGTGTATTTACGGTATCGGTAACCCTTCTGACTACCATGCCATGGTCTTGGCCGTGCGCACGGGCGACAAGATGAACCAGCGCGAGCTCATCGCCCAGTTGGTGCGTATGCAGTACCGCCGCAACGACACTGAGTTTGGTCGGGGCGTCTTTCGGGTGCGTGGTGACACCATCGATATCTTCCCGTCAGAGCATGCCGAGCTCGCCTTGCGGGTAGAGCTCTTTGACGATGAGGTTGCGTCGCTGCATCTGTTTGATCCGCTCACGGGGCGCATTCGCCAGAAGATCTCGCGGTTCGTGGTCTACCCATCGTCGCACTATGTCACGCCGCGTGAGGTGGTCTTGCGTGCCATCGAGACGATCAAGGCCGAACTCCATGACCGGGTGAAGTTCTTTGTGTCGCAGGGCAAGCTCGTGGAGGCCCAGCGACTCGAGCAGCGCACGCGATTTGACTTGGAAATGCTGGGCGAACTGGGTTTTTGCAAGGGCATTGAGAACTATTCCCGCCATCTCTCGGGTGCGGCGGCCGGTGAGCCACCTCCCACCTTAATCGACTATCTGCCGAACGACGCCCTCATTTTTCTTGACGAGAGCCATGTCATGGTCGGTCAGCTGGGGGGCATGTATCGCGGCGATCGTTCCCGCAAAGAGACCTTGGTGGAGTATGGATTCCGACTGCCCTCGGCCCTCGACAATCGGCCGCTGCGGTTTGATGAGTTTGAGCCCAAGCTGCGTCAGGCCATTTTTGTCTCCGCCACGCCGGCCGCCTATGAGCTTGAGAAGTCGCAGGGGGCAGTCGTTGAACAACTCGTGCGCCCCACAGGCCTCACGGACCCCGATATCGAGGTGCGCCCGGCACGGGCCCAGGTGGACGATCTGCTCTCCGAAATTCGGCTACGTGTCGAGGCCAAAGAGCGCGTACTCGTGACCACACTGACCAAAAAAATGGCCGAGCAGCTCACCGACTACCTGTCAGAAAACGCTGTGCGGGTGCGCTATCTGCATTCCGATATCGACACCGTAGAACGGGTCGAGATTCTGCGCGATCTGCGGCTTGGGAGCTTTGATGTCCTGGTGGGTATCAATCTGCTGCGCGAGGGGCTGGACCTGCCGGAGGTCTCGCTCGTGGCCATTCTCGATGCAGACAAAGAGGGCTTTCTGCGGTCCGACCGCAGCCTGATCCAGACCATTGGCCGGGCGGCTCGGCACCTCAATGGCAAGGCCATTCTCTACGCAGATCAGATGACGGAATCGATGCGCCGTGCCATTGATGAGACGGATCGTCGTCGGGCACGACAGAAGGCCTTTAATGCCGCCCACGGCATTGCGCCGCGCTCGGTCGCCAAAGACATTCGCGAGCTCATTGATGGCGCCGTCTCGAATAAGGAACAGCAGCGCCGGCAGGCAGATGCCGCCTCGGTGGCCTCAGTGTCGGGTGTACCGGTGGAGGCCTTGTCGGAGAAGGCCCTAGCCAAAGAGATCTCGCGCCTTGAAAAGGCCATGCTCGAACATGCCCGCAATCTTGAGTTTGAGAAGGCCGCCGCCGCGCGCGACGCGCTCTCGCGACTCAAGGCCCAGGCCTTTGGCGCTGGGCGTTTAGAAGACCAGGTTCTTGAAGTCTCGTTGTCCCCCCGTGTGCAAGGGCCAGAAGCCCGCGCCGCATAACCCTTGAACGTTTGTATAAAGGAACTTTTTAAAATGAGCCGTACCCAGAACAAGAAAATCGACTCTCCTCCTACCAAGCCTCTAAAGCCCGTTGGTGTTAAGACACGGGTCTTGTTTGTCTGCATGGGCAATATCTGCCGCTCGCCTATGGCCAAGGGAGTCTTCGATTCGATGGTCAAGGCCGCCGGCCTGACCGATCTGGTGTTGGCCGACTCCGCAGGCACCCACGGATTCCATGCGGGGGAGCCGGCCGATCCGCGGGCCATTGCCGCCGCCCAGAAGCGGGGATACGACCTAACCGAGCATGTGGCCCGCAAGGTGGAGCTCTCCGACTTCAGTGAGTACGACTATATTCTCGCCATGGACTGGGACAACCTGGCCTTGATGCAACGCACATCTCCGCGGGGCCTGCAGCATAAGCTGCAGCTTCTGATGCGTTTTGCCACCGAGTTTGAGGCGGCCACGATCAGTGACCCGTATCACGGGGGCGCGCAGGGGTTTGAGCAGGCCTTGGACTACATCGAAGACGCCTGCAACGGCCTTATGGAGGTGGTGCGCCGTCGGGCGAGCATGGTGGCTGCCGCTTAAGTCCCTAAAAAATAAGGGAATAGCCCGAATTACTTGAGCGTTTCGCTCAACTTCTGTAGACTACCCAGTAAATTAGTCGGAATTAGACGACAGGGAGCCCGCTCCCGCCGCCTTGTGCGGCGGGTATTCAGGCAACGTAAACAGGAGCGTATGTATGCGGCTTACCACCAAAGGGCGGTTTGCAGTGACGGCGATGATTGACCTAGGCCTTCGGCAGGAAAAGGGGCCGGTTACCTTGTCTGCAATTAGTCAGCGCCAAAAGATTTCCCTTTCTTACCTTGAGCAGCTCTTCGGGCGTCTGCGTCGGCATGAGCTCGTGGAGTCTATGCGGGGCCCGGGCGGTGGATATCGTCTGGCCCGGTCTGGTCGGGACATCACCGTGGCCGACATCATTTATGCGGTCGACGAGCCGCTTGATGCCACCCAGTGCGGGGGGAAGCAGAACTGCCTAGACGACCAGGTCTGCATGACCCACGAACTCTGGGCAAGTCTGAACCGGCATATGGTGGATTTTCTCGACTCCGTCTCGCTGCAAGACCTGGTCGATGAGCAGCGCCAGAAGCACCGGCCGGGCGCCGATGCGCCCGTGACCCGGCAGGTGGTCTTCCATGAAGAACGTGAGCGCCGTCCGGTGGCTGCTGATCCTTTAACCAGCGCTGTCGTGACCCGATAGACGAGGGAGCCTGTACTGATGAATACGCCGATTTACCTCGATTATTCGGCCACGACCCCGGTAGACGAGCGGGTCCTGGACTCCATGTTGCCCTACCTGCGCCAGGATTTTGGTAATCCAGCCTCTCGGAGTCATGCCTACGGATGGAAGGCCGAGGAGGCGGTAGAGCAGGCGCGGTCTCAGGTGGCCCGCCTCGTTGGCTGTGACCCGAAGGAGCTTGTCTGGACCTCGGGGGCGACAGAGTCTATTAATCTGGCCCTCAAGGGCGCGGCCCATTTCTACAAAGACAGAGGCCGGCACATTATTACGGTGAAGACAGAGCACAAGGCCACCCTCGATACCTGTCGGGAGCTTGAGCGGGAGGGCTTTGAGGTGACCTACCTCGATGTTCTACCCAATGGCCTGCTCGACCTGCAGGCGTTTGAAGCCAGTCTTCGGCCCGACACGATTCTCGTCTCGGTAATGTATGTCAATAATGAAATAGGCGTCATTCAAGACATCGCCGCGCTCGGAGAACTCTGTCGCGCCCGAGGCATTGTGTTTCACGTCGATAGTGCCCAGGCCACTGGCAAGGTGGTTATCGACCTGCAGACCCTAAAAGTGGATCTGATGTCGTTTAGCGCGCACAAGACCTATGGGCCAAAGGGCGTGGGCGCCTTGTTTGTACGCCGGAAGCCTCGGGTACGTTTAGAGCCCCTTATCCATGGCGGTGGTCACGAGCGGGGTATGCGGTCGGGCACCCTTCCTACCCATCAGATCGTGGGTATGGGTACGGCCTTTGAGATTGCCCAGGCCGAGATGGCGACTGAGAACGAACGTATTCGTATGTTGCGTGATCGACTCTGGAACGGTCTTTCCCAGATGGAGGCGGTCTATCTCAATGGCGACCTCGACCACCGCGTTCCCCACAACCTCAATGTGAGTTTCAATTACGTAGAGGGTGAGTCGTTGCTCATGGCTGTGAAGGACATTGCGGTCTCGTCGGGGTCCGCCTGTACCAGTGCCAGCCTAGAGCCGTCGTATGTGTTGCGGGCCCTGGGGCGAAGCGATGAGCTTGCCCATTCGTCGATTCGTTTCTCGGTTGGCCGATTCACCACCGAGGCGGATATCGACTTTGCGGTTGCCCTGCTCAAAGAAAAGGTGGCCAAGCTACGCGAGATGTCTCCCTTGTGGGAGATGGTGCAAGAGGGCGTGGACCTCAATTCCATTCAGTGGGCCGCGCATTAGGCGTGGTATCGAAATTTGAGAGTCTGATTTTGTTGATTGGGTAAGGAAAGAAACGATGGCATATAGCGAAAAAGTGATCGACCATTATGAGAACCCGCGCAATGTTGGGGCGCTCGATAAAAACGATCCGAATGTGGGCACTGGCATGGTGGGCGCACCGGCCTGTGGCGATGTCATGAAGCTACAGATTAAGGTCAATGACCAGGGCATCATTGAAGACGCACGATTCAAGACCTATGGTTGCGGGTCGGCTATTGCCTCTTCTTCCTTGGTTACCGAGTGGGTCAAGGGCAAGTCGCTTGATGAGGCCATGACAATTAAAAATAGCCAGATTGCCTCCGAACTCTCTCTGCCGCCGGTAAAAATTCACTGCTCAATTCTCGCTGAAGACGCCATTAAGGCGGCCATTGAGGATTACAGGAAGAAGCATGTCGATCTCGTTGACTGAAGCCGCTGCGCAGCATGTGACCCGGTTTCTCTCAAAGCGCGGTAAGGGCGAAGGCATACGCCTCGGGGTACGCACCACGGGATGCTCTGGTCTGGCCTATAAGCTCGAGTTTGTCGACCAAGTCGCCGCGGAAGATCTGCGGTTTGAGAGCCGGGGCGTGCAGGTCTTTGTCGACCCGAAGAGTCTTCCCTACATTGATGGAACAGAACTGGACTTTGCCCGCGAAGGACTCAACGAGGGGTTTAAGTTTAATAACCCCAACGTCAAGAGCGAGTGCGGCTGCGGTGAATCTTTCCAGGTCTGAGCTCGCGCCTGAGGGCCTGCTCCACCAAGACTACTTTGCGCTGTTTGGTCTGCCTCTTGGGTACACCCTCGACCTAGGGGCGCTGGAGGCGGGCTGGAAGCGACTCCAGAGGGCCGCGCATCCCGATCGTTTTGCGCGTGCCGATGATGCGCAGAAGCGCCTGGCCCTGCAGTGGTCAACCCGGATCAACGAGGCCTACGCGGTGCTTAAGGATCCTGTGCAGCGGGCTGCCTATCTCTGCGGTCTCTTGGGCCTGCAGGTCGATGCCCAGTCCAGTGCCCAACTGCCGCAGGAATTTTTGGAGACCCAGATGCTGCTGCGGGAAGAGCATGCCGAGCTACAGGACTTGCCCGATACGCCCGCGCGATTGCAGGCCATAGAGCGGCTTCGCACGCTGTGTGCGGGGCAGATGGCCGAGGGGTCTGCTCGGCTTGCCAGTCTGCTCGATGGTCTGCCCGCAGATCGGGGTGAGGCGCTGTCTCGTATCAGCATGGAGCGCCTTCAAAAGGCGGCGATGCAGGTGCGAGCCCTGATGTTTGTGAAGAAATTTCAGATGGAGCTTGGCTGATGGCCCTTCTACAGATTGCGGAACCCGGCCAGTCCACCCTGCCACATGAGCGTCGCCATGCGGTGGGTATCGACCTTGGTACGACCCACTCGCTTGTGGCGGCCGTTCGCTCCGGGGTTGCCGAGATACTTCCCGATGGTCTCGGGCGACGACTGCTTCCTTCGGTCGTGCATTACAGTGCCTCGGGTCCTGACTCCCTCGGGGAGGAGGCCCTGGCCCTTGCCGGTGACGACCCCCAGAATACGATTGTCTCTGTCAAGCGGCTCATGGGACGCGGCCTCGCAGATGCCCAGCGGCTGAAGGTGCCCTTTGCGCTTGACGCCCAGACCGAAGGCATGGTGCGGCTTCGCACGGCCGCTGGCCTCGTGACGCCCGTGGAGGTCTCCGCTGAGATTCTGCGACGGTTGCGCCTGCAGGCCGAGGAGACCCTGGGCGATAGTCTTGTGGGCGCGGTAATTACCGTGCCGGCTTATTTTGACGATGCCCAGCGGCAGGCCACGAAAGACGCCGCCCAGCTTGCGGGGCTGGCTGTGCTGCGCCTCATTAATGAACCCACCGCCGCAGCACTTGCCTATGGCCTCGAGTCGGGGGCCGAGGGGGTCTATGCGGTCTATGATCTTGGCGGGGGTACCTTCGATATCTCTATTCTTCGTCTTACCCGGGGCGTCTTTGAGGTGGTGGCCACAGGGGGTGATCCGGAGCTTGGCGGCGATGACTTTGATGCTGCACTGGCCGACTATTGGCTTTCTCAGTGGGGTCTGAGCCATGCGATGCTCCCCGCACCCCAATGGCAGAGCCTCTTGAGACTGGCCCGTTATGTCAAGGAGGCGCTCTCGTCCTGCCCAACAGACGAGACGCAGGTAGAGGCTCATTGGGTCTACCCCAACACCCCCACCCGGGCTGTCTCTATGAACCGCGAGGTGTTTGCGCGCCTGGCCGAGAGGCTGGTCGACCGTACCCTAGAGGCTTGTAGGCAGGCCATGGCCGATGCAGGCCTCTCACCTGGCGACATGCAGGGGGTTGTTCTTGTGGGCGGATCGACCCGCCTACGAAACGTGCATCAGGCCGTCGAGGTGTTTTTTGGTCAGCCGCCAAAAGCCAACATCAATCCTGATGAAGTGGTGGCGATAGGCGCGGCACTGCAGGCGAATTTGCTTGCTGGTAACCGGGCCGATGGGGACGACTGGCTGCTCCTAGATGTCTTGCCCCTAAGCCTGGGTCTTGAGACGATGGGCGGATTGGTGGAACGCATTATTCCTCGGAACAGTCCGATTCCTGTGGCCCGTGCCCAGGACTTCACCACCTTTCAAGACGGACAGACCGGGCTTTCTGTGCATGTGGTGCAGGGCGAACGTGAGATGGTCGCCCAATGCCGATCGCTGGCGAAATTTGACCTGCGGGGTATTCCGCCTATGGCGGCGGGTGCGGCCCGCATTCGGGTGAGCTTTCAGGTGGATGCAGACGGCCTCTTGTCGGTCACGGCCCAGGAGCAGTCCGCGGGTGTTACTGCCTCGATTGTCGTGCGGCCTTCTTACGGCCTGAGCGATGGCGAGGTGGCCCGCATGCTGCAGGATGCCTTTGCCTCAGCGGAGGAAGACAAAGACGCTCGCGCCCTGGCCGAAGCCCAGGTGGAGGCAGAACAGATACTGCGTGCGGTGACTGCGGCGTTAGAGGTGGATGGCGATCTGCTGGAGCCCGCCGATCGCGAGGCTTTATCTATGGCGATGGATGCCTGCCGAAGGTCCTGCGGTGGTGCCGACCTGGTGGCAATTCGTGAGGCTGTAAAGGCGCTGAATCAACGCTCCGAGCCCTTTGCCGCATTGCGTATGAACCGCGCGATTTCACAGGCGCTTGCAGGGCAGTCCGTGCATGACCTCGGGGCGAGGTCCTGATGCCAAAGATTCGGGTGTTGCCCCATGGTGAGATCTGCCCTGCGGGGGCGGAGTTTGAGGTGCCCGAGGGCAGTAACCTCTGCCGAAACCTTCTGGATCATGGCGTCGATATTGAGCATGCCTGCGAAATGTCGCGGGCCTGCACGACCTGTCATGTGGTGATTCGCCAGGGCTTTGCCTCACTCACGCCCTCAGAGGAAGAGGAAGATGACTTGCTGGATCGCGCCTGGGGCCTAACGCCGCAGTCGCGGCTGAGTTGCCAGGTGGCCGTGGGGGCGCAGGACCTCGAAGTCGAGCTACCCCGCTATACGATTAATCACGCCCGAGAGCATTAGCGGCGGGGCGCTTCTACGCGCCCGCCTGCTGTCGCTGGCATCGTTAGTCCTCGCGCCTGAGGGCCGGGAAGAGAATGACATCGCGAATGCTGGGGCTATCGGTGAGCAGCATGATCAATCGATCAATACCGATGCCGCAGCCGCCCGCTGGGGGCATGCCGTATTCGAGCGCCCGAATGTAGTCGGCATCGAAGTACATGGCCTCTTCGTCGCCGGCTTCCTTGGCGGCCACCTGGGCATGAAACCGGGCCGCCTGGTCTTCGGGGTCGTTGAGCTCGGAGAAGCCATTGGCAATTTCCCGGCCGGTAATGAAGAGTTCAAACCGCTCGGTGATCTCCGGCCGCGTGTCTGAGGCGCGGGCCAGGGGAGAGACTTCCACCGGGTAGTCGATGATGAAGGTGGGATTCCACACCTTCGCCTCGGCCACCTCTTCAAAGAGGGCGAGTTGCAGTGCCCCGAGTCCCGCCTGGGCAAGGGGTGGTTTATCGACCGCAACGCCCTTCGCCTGCAGCAGGCGGCGAAGGGTATCTCCCTCGGTCAGGTCTGCTGCGGCGATCTCTGGCGCATGGCGGGCGATGGCCTCAACAATGGTGAGCCGCTCAAAGGGCGAGGCGAGGTCTACGGGTCGCCCTTGATACGTGAGCTGCGCCGAACCGGTGACGGCCCGGGCAACATGACGCAGCACCTCCTCGGTAAACGCCATGATCCACCGGTAGTCGGTGTAGGCCGCATAGAATTCCATCATGGTGAATTCTGGGTTGTGGCGGGGGCTCAAACCCTCATTGCGAAAGTTGCGGTTAACCTCGAAGACACGATCGAAGCCGCCGACCAAGAGTCGCTTCAGATAGAGCTCTGGCGCGATTCTCAGGGTCATGTCTTGGTGCAGGGCGTTGTGGTGGGTAACAAAGGGCTTGGCCGCCGCTCCCCCCGGAATGGGATGCAGCATCGGTGTTTCGACCTCTAAGAAACCATGGTCTGCCATATGCTGCCGCAGGGCAGTAAGGGCGAGCGACCGTTTGATGAAGACCGCACGGCTCTCGCTGTTGACGATTAAATCGACATAGCGCTGTCGGTATCGGGTCTCGGTATCGTGCAGCCCATGGAATTTGTCAGGTAGGGGCCTCAGGGATTTGGTCACCAGGCCGACCTTCTGGCAGCGCAGAGAGAGTTCGCCCTTCATCGTTTTAAATAAGACCCCTTCGGCAGTAATCAGGTCGCCGAGATCGTAGTGCTTGGCCCGCTCGTGGGACGCTGCCCCGATGCCCTCATCGTTCATGTAGAGCTGGATGCGGCCAGTGCTGTCTTGGAGGGTAAAGAAGCTGGCCTTACCCTGTACCCGCTTGAGCATGATGCGGCCCGCTACGGAGACCGCTACAGGCTGCGCCTCAAGCGCCTCGCGGGTCTGATGTTCGTGGGCAGCGTGCAGGGCCTGGGCCTGATGCGATGGCTGCACATGGTTGGGGAAGGCCGGGGCGTCTGAGGCACGCAGCGCGGCGAGCTTTGCTCGGCGCTCGGCAACGATCTGGTTTTCGTCTAGAAGGGGCGCACCCTCAGGCGTATGGTGAGACGACGAGGCAGGGTCGTGGGGCTGGGTCATGGCGATGGTCTACGGGGGGATAAGCGGAATAAGGGGAATTGGGGAATAGGGGAATAGGAGGAATAGGGTGTCGCGCATGCGGGCCGGTGGAAAGAACGCCTGCCGGTGTTGAGTGCCCTGCGCCTAGAGCCCCTGCTTGAGGCTTGCCTCAATAAAGGGGTCCAGATCGCCATCGAGCACCTTCTGGGTATTGGAGATTTCTACCGAGGTACGCAGGTCTTTGATGCGTGACTGGTCCAGCACATAGCTGCGAATCTGATGGCCCCAGCCGACATCGGTCTTGCTGTCCTCGAGTTTCTGCTGCTCTGCCATGCGTTTTCGCATCTCGTGCTCATAGAGTCGCGATTTCAACATCTGCCAGGCCTCATCGCGATTACGGTGTTGCGATCGGTCGTTCTGACACTGCACGACAATGCCCGTAGGAATATGGGTGAGGCGCACCGCGGAGTCGGTCTTGTTGATGTGCTGGCCGCCGGCACCAGAGGCCCGATAGGTGTCGACGCGGACATCGGCGGGATTGATCTCGATCTCGAAACTCTCATCCACCTCCGGATAGACAAAGATCGAGGCAAATGAGGTGTGGCGCCCGCCACTGGAGTCAAACGGCGACTTGCGGACGAGCCTGTGCACGCCGGTTTCGGTGCGTAGGTGTCCAAAGGCATAGTCGCCACTGATTTTGATCGTGGCCGATTTGATGCCTGCCACATCGCCCTCAGACTCTTCGAGGAGTTCGGCCTTAAATCCTTTGCGTTCGGCGTAGCGAAGATATTGGCGCAGCAGCATGGAGGCCCAGTCGCAGGCCTCGGTGCCACCCGCGCCGGCCTGGATGTCGAGAAAACAATTCAGGGGGTCGGCCGGGTTGGAGAACATCCGGCGGAACTCGAGTCCACTGACCTTTTCTTCGATGCCTTGGGCCTCTGCTTCTAGTGATTCAATGGCAGAGACGTCCTTTTCTTCACGGGCCATGGCGAAGAGTTCTTCCCCGTCTTCAATGGACTGGGAGAGGCTGGCAAGACCGAGCACAATGTCTTCGAGCGACTTGCGTTCTTTGCCAATTTCCTGCGCCCGCTTCGGATCGTTCCAGAGTGCGGGGTCTTCTGTTAAGGCAATAACTTCTTCGAGACGTCGGGTCTTGGTATCGACGTCAAAGATACCCCCGAAGGGCATCGACCCGGGATCTCAGGTCATCAAAATGGGCGGCGAGTGCGTTGAGGCGTTCAGAATCCATAGTCATCACATCAGAGAAACGGCTAGTGTAGCGGGTTGACGGGCTCGGCCGCCTGAATCTGCAGCTGTAGAGAAGACAGGCCCATATAGGTGTTGACCTCGAGCTGATAGGCCAGCACGACCTCGGTGGGCAGAAGCGACGGTCCATCAAACCAGATGCCTGCAAGCCGCCTGCGTGGATCGTCTGCCAATACCAGGTCGAGCTTGAGGTGGCGGTCTTTGAGTCGGTGCTGCTGACGCACCAGAAATCGATTCTGAAAGATAGGCACCGGAAAGCCCTGCCCCCAGATCTGTTGGCTGAGTGCCTGCGCCGTCTCAAGGCTGATATCGGTGGGGTCTAGTGGACCATCGGTAAGCAGAATAGGCGAGAGCAGGCTGGGGTCCACCAGCTCATCGGCAACCTGATGCAGCAGCGCGGTGAACTCGGCAAGTCGAGTCTGGGGAAGGCTTAATCCCGCTGCCATCGCATGGCCGCCGAAGGCGGTCATGAGGCCGGGTGCGAGGCTATCGATTCGGGCGAGCAGGTCGCGCAGATGCACTCCCGGCACCGACCGTCCGGATCCTTTGAGCAGTTCGGCTCCGGGCTCGGCAGGCGCGAAGGCCAGTGTGGGCCGATGGGTCTGGTCTTTGATGCGTCCGGCAATCAGACCGACCACGCCCTGATGCCAGCTGGGGTCGAACAAGACCAGGGCCTTCTGTGCCGCCTGGCCGTGGCTCGGGCCGCTCGTCGCGGCGACCAGCTCTGCCGCCTGTTGGCTTGCAGACTCTGACTGTGTCTGCTGCAGTTCGCGCCGCGCCTGGTTGAGGGTGTGCAGCTCGGTGGCAAGCGCCCGTGCCTCTGCGGGGTCGTCGGTGGTGAGGCAGCGAATGCCGATACGCATATCTGCGAGGCGGCCGGCGGCATTGAGTCGCGGCCCAATAAAAAAGCCCAGGTCATGGGCTGTAGCCTCCTGATAGGGGCGGCCAGCCGCCTCAAAAAGTGCCAAGAGCCCGGCCGGGGCAAGCCCTCGGCGAATGCGGAGGAGTCCTTGCTGTACGAGTCTGCGGTTGTTCTCGTCTAGGCGCACCAGGTCAGCCACTGTGCCCAGTGCCACGAGGCTCAACAGGTCATCAATGCGGGGCAGTTCTTGACCTTGGTGTTGTGGGCTTTCTTGGGCGAGCCAGGCCCGTATAGCAACCACCAAATAGAAGGCCACGCCCACACCAGCCAGGTGTTTGCTGGCAAAGCCACAGTCTGCACGCTGCGGATTAATGATCAAGGCCTCCGGGAGCGTGGGGCCTGGTAGGTGGTGGTCGGTGACGAGTACCTGTATGCCCAGGTCTTGGGCGGCCTTGATGCCGGCAAAGCTTGAGATGCCGTTGTCCACTGTAATGATCCAGTGGGGAAGGGCGCCTGCCTCTGCCGTTGCCAACTCGGCGACCAGGCCCGGGGTCAGCCCGTAACCAAATCGGAATCGATCCGGCACAAGAAACGAGACCGCAGCGCCGAGGCGTTGGAGGCCACGCAGCATCACGGCCGAGGCGGTGGCGCCATCGGCGTCATAGTCTCCCACGATCAGCAGTCTCTGGCCCGCGAGAATCGCCTGGCCGATTTCGCGGGCGGCGACCTCCATATTCCGTAGGCCCCGCGCAGGAAGCAGTCGATGCAGGGCCGGATCAAGCGCCGCCGCGTCGTCAACGCCGCGGCGTGCGAGGCAGTCTGCAAGCACCGGATGCAGCCCCGCTAAGACCAGGCGATCCCGTGCCATGGGCTGCGCGGGCCGTTGCGCCAGGCGGGGGGCTAGGGGGCTGGGTGTCATGCCTCTGGGTCCGTGTCTGACTGTGTGGCCAAGGCCAGCCAGGCGGCGTGGAGCGTTGGCGCCGATCGTTGGAGGCGGCCACCAAGAGGCAGGCGTTCGTACCATCTCGGCGGAGTGCGGTTGGCAGATGCCCAGACACGGGCCTGTCCGCCAAGGGTGGCCATGAGAATCCACGGGCAATCCGCCTTTGTGAGGGCCGCGATCGCCTGCAGCGCAGCCAGCCAGGCCTCCACCCAGCCTGAAGTATCTTGCGGCTGCCACCAACGCAGGGATGGCGCATCCCCGTTCTGCAGAAGCCAGTGGTGTAGTCCTTCAAGGGCCAGGCGGTGGGGTGGCCTTGCGGTGTCGTTCTGCGGCGAGGGTAATGGCGGGGCAGCGGCTGTGGGCAGGCGCCCCGCACCCCAGGGCCAGGGGGTCTGCGCACAGTGGGCATCGTCTTCGGCGTCGGGCAGCAGGTGAAAGGCCATCTGAATCTCATTGCTCAGTTGCCGCCAGTCGCGGCTGCGTGGCCCATCGGGTGGGTGGTGGGCCAGATGTAGGCCCATGAGCATCTCCGGAGCGCTGGCCGTAAGCCCAAAGGGCTGCTCTGATCGCAGATAGACAGTGCCGGAGGGCGACTGCACCAGCGTTGCGGGCCACGAAGAGACGAGTGCCGCCATGGTCTCTACCTGGGCGGGCGTAAAGCCGTTGGGGGGCAGCGGAATAAGCCCCACGGCCTGTGCGCTTAGCCCAATCCGACAGGGCAGTAGCTGCATCCAGTATTCACCGGCAGCGGGCCTTACCCCATCGGCCAGAGCCGCCCAGGCGGCCCAGGGGATGGCCTCGTTCTCAGGTGTGCACCAGGCGGCCGTTGCGGGTCTCCTAAGGGCTGCCTCGTAGACCCGTAGGGCCCCAGGCTGCACCACCGCATCCGGCTCGCGCCAGGGGTCTGCAAGATCTTCTGCCTGCAGCCTACTGAGCAACCTGAGTGCCGTGCTGACGTCTGCGGACAGGGAGGCGGGAAGGCTGCGGCCAAGATGGGTTGCCTGGGCGGCCGTCACCAGGCCATCGTCGATGACGAGCACCTGCCCGTGGGCCTCTAGGCAGTCTGCGAGGACCACAGAAACAGGCAGTGCGGAGGAGGTCTTTCGAAAGGCGGGCATGGTCGATGACTATGGCACACTCGGGCCATGTTCTATGAGCTCCAGCTGGGCCTGCGCTATACCCGCTCAGGCCGGTCGACAAAATTTATCAGTTTTATTTCTGCGATGGCCACTGCCGGTATTGCGTTGGGCGTGGCCGCCTTGATCATCGTGCTTTCGGTGATGAATGGATTTCAGAAAGAGGTACGCGACCGAATGCTGGGGGTCTTGTCGCACCTGGAAGTCGTGGCCCCGGCCTATGAGCCGGTGGACTGGCCCGCGGCAGAGGCCGCGGTGCAGGCTAGTCCCCATGTCCGCGCGACGGCACCTTTCGTCGTGGGGCAGGCCATGGCCTCGCGGGGCGATCAGCTTAAAGGGGTACTGGTGCGAGGGGTAGACCCCGCCCGAGAGCCTGCCGTAAGCCCGGCCCTGGGGGCCTTACAGGCGGGCCAGCTCACTGACCTTCAGCCGGGTGCGTTTGGCATGGTGGTGGGCCGCGAACTGGCCAGCAGTCTGGGCCTACGCATTGGGGATTCTGTGATGCTCACCACGGCCGATCCGGGCGCGGGGCCGATGGGTGTTTTGCCGAGAATGAAATCGTTTCAGCTGGTCGGCGTTTTTGCGTCGGGCCACTACGACTACGACGCCAGCCTCGTCTTCGTAGCGATGGACGATGCCTTACGTTTTTTTCGCAGTCAGGCGAGTCAGGGAGTACGCGCCCGACTCGATGATATGCAGCAGGCGCCGCTGGCGAGCCTGCAGATCCAGCCCGCGCTGCCTGCAGGCCTGGTGGTCCGTGACTGGACTTTTGAGAACCGCAACTGGTTTGCCGCGGTGCAACTCGAGAAGCGCATGATGTTCGTGATCCTCATGCTCATCATCGCGGTGGCGGCCTTTAACCTCGTGTCGATGCTGGTCATGACGGTGATGGACAAGCGGGCCGATATCGCCATTCTGCGCACATTAGGGGCCCAGAGCCGATCGATCATGGCCATTTTTGTGGTGCAGGGCGCAAGCCTTGGCTTTCTGGGTGTGGGCCTGGGTCTGGTCCTTGGGGTGCTTGGGGCCTGGAACATCGACAGCATCGTGGCGGTCGTGGAACAGGCCTTTGGCTTTCAGGTTTTGCCTAAAGGGGTCTATCTCATCGACCGCCTGCCATCGGACCTGCGCGCCGAAGATCTCTGGGCCATTGTGCCTTCGGCCTTTGCCTTATCGCTCTTGGCCACGCTCTACCCGAGCTGGCGGGCCTCGAGACTCGACCCTGCAGAGGCCCTGCGCTATGACTGAGACTACCCCGTCGGTGGGCACGCAAGGGCAGGTCGTTCTCCAGGCCATCGATCTTGGCCGTCGATTCCTCGATGGTCCGCGGGAGATCTGCCCCTTTGCCCATCTCAACCTTTCGGTCCAGGCAGGCGAGAGCCTTGCGGTGGTGGGCCCTTCGGGCGTGGGCAAGAGCACGCTGCTGCATCTTTTGGGCGGGCTCGATCGCCCCTCCGAGGGGCAGGTGCGTATTAATGGTCAGGATGTCTTTAAGATGTCCGATGCGGATCGCACCCGAATGCGCAATCAGTCCGTCGGGTTTGTCTATCAGTTTCACCATCTGCTTGCCGAATGTTCGGCTCTGGAGAATGTGGCGATGCCGCTGCGGATCCGGCGCCTATCCGCTTCCGAGGCCGCAGGCCGGGCCGCGGAGATGCTCAAGGCTGTGGGTCTTGCGCACCGAGCCGACCATGTGCCGGCCAAGCTCTCGGGGGGCGAGCGGCAGCGGGTTGCGATCGCGCGCGCCCTGGTAACCCAGCCACAGATTGTGCTGGCCGATGAGCCCACGGGCAACCTCGATCAAGATACGGCCCGCGAGGTCTTCGACCTCTTCCTGCGGCAGACACAGACCATGCAGGCTGCACTCGTGGTAGTGACCCACGACCTGGCGCTTGCCGATCGCTGCAGCAGGCGGCTCACACTGCTGCCCCATGCGCCGCAGCAGGGTCTGGGGCGCCCCGAATCCTGAATCGACGGCGGTCTCGAAAGCCCCCGCGTGGACAGCCTCTGGGTCGACACCCATTGTCATCTTGATTTTTTAAGTGACCCGGTGGGCTGCCTGCAGGCGGCCCATGGGGCGGGGGTGAGAGCGGTCGTGGTGCCCGCGGTCAGCCCAGAGAACTTCGCGCGCGTGATCGATCTGGCCCATCGACACGCGGGTGTTTTCTATGCCTTGGGTCTGCATCCGTGCTCGGTCGATCGTCTAGGAGAAGACGCCCTGTTGGTTTTGAAGAATGCCCTGTTGGCCCATCGCGATGACCCCAAGCTGGTGGCGGTCGGAGAGATTGGGCTGGACTTCTTCTTACCCAATCTCGACAGGGGCCGTATGCATACGCTTTATATCGAGCAACTCCGCCTTGCACGTGACTTCGATCTGCCGGTGGTGCTTCATGTCCGCAAGGCACAAGATCAGGTCGGGGCAGGCCTTCGCCGCTTTGCGATTTCGCACGGTATTGCCCATGCCTTCAATGGCAGCCTGGTGCAGGCCCAGGCCTTTATTGATCAAGGACTGGTGCTGGGGTTTGGGGGGGCCATGACATTCTCGCGGGCATTGCAGATTCGCCGGCTCGCGGCAGCCATACCGGCTGAGGCCTGGGTGGTCGAGACCGACAGCCCAGACATTGCGCCAGCCTGGATGGCCAAGGGCGAGGACAATCGGCCCGACCAGATTCCCGCCATAGGCGCAGTGCTTGCGGATCTGCGGTGTCTTAGCGTGCAGGAGGCCGCGCGCCAGAGCAGCCTAAACGCCTGGCGGGTGCTGCCGCGTCTGGCCGGGTGTTTTTTAGAAGGGCCGTCCTCCGCGCCTCCTTTCCTGTCTTAATCACGGTCGCCTCTCTGTGACCGTGCACGGTGTGGCCCTGGCCGCTCTGGCGGGGCTGGGTGTTTTTCTCTTGCAGCCAGAGCGCTGGTCAGCCTCCCTGCTCTTTGCGGGCAGTGTGGTGTCCTTTCTTGCCGGGTATCTCGTGTCGCGACGACGTGGCGGAGGGGCCTGGT
>JBEDFV010000229.1:0-3128 GCA_041175005.1 Pseudomonadota bacterium | reverse complement strand
GGTTTGGCACGCGGGCTGAGGCCAGTGCACAGACTTTTGGGCTGACGCCCGCGGTGACCTTGTCTGTGACGAAGAAGCCTGGAGAGAATGCCATTGATGTGGCCAACCAGGTGCAGGCGCGGATTGCCCAGCTCAAAGGCGTGATGATTCCGCCCGATGTCACGTTGACCGTTACCCGCAACTATGGAGAAACGGCCAATCAGAAGGCTGAGCAGCTGATTCAGAAACTGCTCTTTGCAACGGCCTCTGTGGTGCTTCTGGTGCTCATTGCGCTCGGGCGTCGGGAGGCAGTAATTGTGGGTCTTGCCGTGGTCCTTACCCTTGCGGCGACACTCTTTGCCTCCTGGGCCTATGGGTTCACGATCAATCGTGTTTCGCTATTTGCCTTGATATTTTCGATTGGCATTCTTGTCGACGATGCCATTGTGGTCGTAGAGAACATTCATCGGCACCAGCAGCTCTTTCCGCACAAGACGCTTCGGGAAATCATTCCTGGCGCGGTAGATGAGGTTGGTGGCCCCACGATTCTGGCAACCCTCACCGTGATTGCCGCGCTTCTGCCGATGGCCTTTGTCAGTGGTCTTATGGGCCCCTATATGAGTCCGATTCCTATTAACGCCAGTATGGGGATGCTCATTTCCCTTGCCATTGCCTTTGTGGTGACCCCCTGGATGGCTGCGAAGTGGATGCGGCAGCAGCCTTCCGCGTATGCCCCGCATGCCTCGCATGGATCCGCGGGGCCAACACGGGTGACACGGTTTTTTGGCTTTCTCTTTTATCCCTTTCTGCGGGCGCCCGCCGCCCGCCTGAATCGTTGGTTACTCACCGTGGCAATTTTCGTGCTGATTGGGCTCTCGGTACTCCTTCCGGTGAAGGGCTGGGTCGTGCTTAAGATGCTGCCCTTTGACAACAAGTCAGAGTTTCAGGTGATTCTGGATATGCCCCAGGGCACACGCCTCGAAAAGACCGATCGGGTGCTGCGCGAGATGGCCCAGGCCCTGGCGGCATTGCCCGAGGTACAGGATCTGCAGGTCTATGTGGGTACGGCTGCCCCCATCAATTTCAATGGACTGGTGCGTCAGTACAACTGGCGAGAAGGCCCCCACCTTGGGGATATCCAAGTCAACCTCGTAGACAAGTCGTTACGGGAAGACCAGAGCCACGCCATTGCACTACGTGCCCGGCCACTGGTGCAGGCCGTTGCCCAGAAGTATGCGGGCCGCGTAAAGGTGGTCGAGGTGCCGCCTGGCCCCCCGGTGCTCTCGCCGATTGTGGCCGAGATCTATGGGCCGACCGATGAGGGCCGGCGTGCCGTGGCGCGCTCGGTCCGTGAGGCGCTGGCCCAGACACCGGGTATCGTCGATCTTGACGACAGTACCGTGGCCTTGGCACCCAAAAAGATATTGTTGGTCGATCGGCGCAAGGCAAGTCTTATGGGAGTCTCACAGCAAGAGATCGTGAGTGCCCTGCGGGCGGGGCTGTCGGGCGCGGTACCGGCCTATCTCCACGATGCCTCGAAGTATCCTGCTGGGGTGGTGCTGCGGCTGCCCGAGGGGCGGCAGCAATCACTGGCAGACCTCTTGTCGTTACCGGTCCGCACCGGGCAGCGTGAACTGCGTCCCCTGTCGGAGTTTGTTCAGGTGGTGGATGCCCAGCGCGAGCAGGTTCGGTATCGCAAGAATCTTCTGCCAGTCACCTATGTGGTGGCCGACGTGGCGGGTGAGAACGACAGCCCGCTCTATGGGCTCTTTGCGGCACGCCCAGCGATTCTTGCGCTGAAAGATCCCGAAGGCGGCAGCCTTGAGGAGCGCTTCATCACGCCGCCGGAAGATCCCTACAGAGGCTTTAGTCTGAAGTGGGATGGTGAATCACAGGTGACTTACGAGACGTTTCGCGATATGGGGGCGGCCTATGCGGTGGGCCTCGTGCTTATCTATCTCTTGGTGGTCGCCCAGTTTGGCTCCTATCTGACACCGCTAATCATCATGGCGCCCATTCCCTTAACGGTCATCGGCGTCATGCCCGGACATGCGCTCTTTGATGCACAGTTCACGGCCACCTCGATGATTGGCATGATTGCCTTGGCCGGCATCATTGTCCGTAACTCGATTCTGCTGGTGGACTTCATACAGCTGCAGCTCGCCCAGGGAGTGGCCTTTTCCGAGGCAGTGGTCACCTCGGCCGCTACCCGTGCGCAGCCTATTTTGTTAACCGCATTGGCCGCTATGATCGGCGCCTTCTTTATTCTTGATGATCCGATCTTTAATGGGCTCGCGCTCTCGCTGATTTTTGGCATTCTGGTCTCAACGCTACTGACCCTGGTGGTGATTCCTTTGATGTATTACGCGGCCTATCGTCAGAGCTATGAGGCCAAGGGTGGGGATGGTGCTATGCCGCTGTCGCCTGTACACACTTCATGAGAGAAGAACTCGGAGATTCACCATGGACATGAAAATACTGCAGCCACTCTGGGGAATTGCCACCGGATTGGTGCTTTCCGGCGCCGTCCACGGCCAGAGCCTGACAGAGATCTGGCAGCAGGCACAGGCGCGTGATCCCAGCTATCTCGCCGCGGGTCGGGAGCAGGGCATTGCCGATGCGCTTCGGCAGCAGGCCCAGCGGGTCTGGCAGCCCATGGTGATGGTCCAGGGGTCTGCGGGTCTGGTAAACCGGTACGGCATTACCCGAGATGCCGAGTTCGCAGCCCCCGGGTTCTCAGCCGAGGATGCGAGCTTTCGTACCCACCAGCGTCTCGCGGTGCAGGGGCAGGCGGCTGTCGTGGCGAGCCAGGCGCTGATTGACCGGGAGCGGGAGATTCAGGCCAGACATTTGGCGCTCTCTGCCGACGCGGTGGGCTTGAGTCAAGAACTAGCCCGACAGAATCTGCTTCTGGCGGTGGTGGAGCGTTCGCTTGCGCTCACCCATGCCAAGGAGCAGCGGCGGCTCCTCGAATTGCAAGAACGGGCCTTGGCCCAGGCCCATGAAGAGATTCGCAAGCGTCAGCGCCTGGGTGATGCCACCCTCACCGATGTCAGCGAGGCCTTTGAGCGGCTGCAGTCGGTGCGTGCGGGTCTTGCCGGGCTGTCCTCTCAGATTCGTGTCAAAGAGCTTGCGATTGAGGATTGGAT
>JBEDFV010000228.1:0-6178 GCA_041175005.1 Pseudomonadota bacterium | reverse complement strand
TACGCTTCTCGACCTGCAAAATATCGAGCTCTGTCTCAATCTGGGCGAGCAGCTTCTCAAGCCGCTCGGCAACGGGAAGCACCTCGAGAATGGCCTGCTTTTCCTCAAGCTTCATAGGCAGGTGGGCGGCAATGGTGTCCGCCAGACGGCCGGCCTCTTCCATGCTCACGAGGCTATTGAGAATCTCTGCAGGAATCTTCTTGTTGAGCTTCACAAACTGGTCAAACTGGGTGAGGATCGTGCGCCGCAGGGCCTCGACCTCAGGACCGCCTTGGGGGTCCAGACTAATCGGCCGGCAGACCACCCGCAGATGGTCTTCCACCTCATGCATATCAACAACCTCTGCCCGCTGAACGCCCTCCACCAACACCTTTACGGTTCCATCCGGCAGCTTGAGCATCTGGAGAATGCTGGCCAGGCAGCCAATGGCATAGATGTCGGAGGCGCGTGGGTCATCCTGGGTGGGCGACTTCTGCGCAGCCAAGAGCACATGGCTTCCGGTCTCCATCGCCTTTTCCATGGCGCGAATCGATTTGGGCCGGCCCACAAAGAGTGGGATCACCATATGGGGAAAGACCACCACGTCCCGCAAGGGGAGCATGGGAAGGTCTACAGGCTCTGAGGACAACAGGTCGGGTTTTGACATGAGGAGGCTACCTTTTGAGAGGTAAATCGACGGTTAAGCGCGTTTATAAACCCCAAGTGGGGGGCAAAAGGCAAAAAACAAGGCTCAACTGCGTTTACTGCCGGCAACCTTGGGGCTTTCTCCATAGATGAGCAGAGGCTTGGCATCGTCAAAAATGGTGTTTTCTTCCACCACCACCTTCGAGACGTTCTTCTGGCCGGGTAGCTCATACATGGTGTCTAAGAGCGACTGCTCGAGAATAGAACGCAGGCCGCGCGCACCGGTGCGCCGCTTAATAGCCTTCTGCGCGATTGCGGCCAGGGCCGCTGGACGGATCTCAAGCTCCACACCTTCCATCTGGAAGAGCTGCTGATACTGCTTAACCAGAGCATTTTTGGGCCCTGTAAGAATCTCGATAAGGGCAGGCTCATCGAGCTCATCGAGCGTGGCCACCACCGGCAGCCGGCCGACGAGTTCTGGAATGAGGCCAAACTTAATGAGGTCTTCGGGCTCGACATCACGGAACAGCTCGCTGAGCTTACGGTCGCTCGGCGAGCGCACCTCGGCGCCAAAGCCAATCGAGGTCTTCTCCGTACGATCACGAATGACTTTATCCAGGCCGTCAAAGGCGCCACCACAGATAAAGAGGATATTGGTGGTGTCGATCTGCACAAAATCCTGGTTGGGGTGCTTGCGGCCGCCCTGCGGGGGCACCGAGGCCACGGTGCCTTCAATGAGTTTGAGCAGTGCCTGCTGCACACCCTCACCCGAGACATCCCGGGTGATGGAGGGGTTATCGGACTTACGCGAGATCTTGTCGATCTCATCGATATAGACAATACCGTGCTGGGCGCGCTCCACCTCATAGTTACAGTTCTGCAGGAGCTTCTGAATAATGTTCTCGACATCTTCGCCCACGTAGCCCGCCTCGGTGAGGGTCGTGGCATCCGCAATAACAAAGGGCACATTGAGCAGTCGCGCAAGCGTCTGGGCAAGGAGGGTCTTGCCAGAGCCCGTCGGCCCAATAAGCAGAATATTGCTCTTGGCGAGTTCGATGTCAGAGACCTTGCCGTGGGACCGCAGCCGTTTGTAATGGTTATAGACCGCCACCGCAAGGTTGCGCTTGGCCCGGTCTTGCCCCACCACATACTGATCGAGAATGCCGGAGATTTCCTGCGGCGTAGGCAAGGCGTCTTTGGGCGCCTCACCCTCAGGCGTTGCGGACTGCTCGTCGCGAATGATGTCGTTACAGAGGTCGATACACTCATCGCAGATAAAGACCGAGGGCCCTGCAATGAGCTTCTTTACCTCATGTTGGCTCTTGCCGCAGAAAGAGCAGTACAGAAGTTTTTCTCCCGCCCCTTTTTTCTCTGCCATAGTCGTCTCCGAGCCGTTAATTCACTAATTACACCAGCCAAGCGGGGGAACCGCATACAACGCAGCGACCCCTGTCCCACTAAGAGCCCTGGGCTACTCGCGTTTAGAGATCACCCGATCGATCAGTCCATACTTTAGCGCATCTTCAGCGGTCATGAAGTTGTCGCGGTCGGTATCCCGAGCGATGGTCTCTAAGGTCTGGCCGGTGCGCTCCGACAAAATCTTGTTGAGCTTGTCGCGCAGGGCGAGAATCTCGCGCGCATGAATCTCAATGTCAGAGGCCTGGCCCTGTACGCCCCCAAGAGGCTGGTGGATCATGACGCGGCTATTGGGCAGGGCAAAGCGCTTGTCTTTTTCACCCGCTGCCAGCAGAAACGCACCCATACTCGCCGCCATGCCGATGCACAAGGTACTTACCGCCGGCTTAATAAACTGCATGGTGTCGTAGATCGCGAGCCCGGCAGAAACTGACCCGCCGGGGGAGTTGATATAGAGGGAGATATCTTTGTCGGGATTCTCAGACTCTAGAAAAAGTAGTTGCGCCACGATGAGGTTGGCCGACATATCGTTAATCGGCCCGACCAGAAAGACCACCCGCTCTTTGAGCAGGCGGGAATAAATATCGTAGGCGCGCTCGCCCCGGCCAGACTGCTCAATGACCATGGGTACCATTCCAAGGCCCTGGGGGCTCTGGATCTCTCTCAACATCCCTGCGGTCTCAACCATCGAAAAAACTCCTGCGTAGCAATCTGGTTTACAGCATCGGGCATTCTCATATGCGCAACGCGCACGCGGAGTGCCCCCAACACACCGACAATACTCGCCGATCAGCCCGACTCTTTCATGAGGGTTTCGACATCCATGGACTTGGACTGCACCTGAGCAGCCTGCAAGACCCAGGAGACCACGTTGTCCTCAAGCACCACCGCCTCGGCCTCGGCCCGACGTTGGGGGTTAGACATCGCCCAACGCACAAACTCATCGGGATTCTCGTATGACTGGCCCATCTCTTCGAGCATGGCTTTTACCGCCTCTTCCGAAGGCTGGAGTTTCTGCTCTTTCACGATTTCGCCGACCAGAAGACCAAGCCGTACGCGCTTGGTGGCCTGCTCCTTAAAGAGCTCTGGAGGAAATGGGGCATCTTTCACGTTCATACCACGCGAGGCCATGTCGTTGCGCATATCCTCGGCCATGCGCTGCGACTCGGCGTCGACCAGGGCCTTAGGCACTTCAAAGGTAGACTGGGCCAGCAGCGCCTCCATGACAGAGCGCTTGCCTTTGTTTTTGGCACGCGCCTTAATCTCGCGACGCAGATTCTTCTCGACATCGGCACGCAGCTGCGCAAGCCCGCCGTCTTTCAGGCCAAAACTGCTGGCAAATTCATCATCGAGCGCCGGATAGAGGGGCTCGCGCACCTCGTGCACCGTGACAGAGAATTCCGCCAGCTTTCCGGCGAGATTGGTAGCGTGGTAATTCTCGGGGAAATTCACCTGGAAGGTCTTTGACGCCCCGGCAGACATGCCGAGCACCGCCGCCTCAAAGTCGGGCAGCATGTTGCCCACCCCGGCCACGAATTCAAAGCCTTCGGCCTTCCCCCCGTCGAAGGGCACGCCATCAACGGTGCCGAGAAAGTCCATCTTTACCTGGTCGTCTTTTTGGACTGCGCGGGCCACGGTGGTGTAGGTGACACGCTGACGACGCAGGGTATCGAGGGTGCGATCTACGTCTGCCGCAGAGACCTCGCAGGCCACGGTTTCGACCGAGAGGGCCTCGCGGTTGGGCATTGGTACCTGGGGGTAGACCTCAATAGTGGCCTCAAACCGCAGGGCCTCAGGGGCAGCAACATCGGGCTCCAGCGCCTTAATCTGGGGCGGGCCTGCCGGACGCATCTGCTGGGCCACCACGGCATCGCTGTAGGCCTTGCTCAACGCATCGCCCACGGCCTCAGACCGGGCCTGGGCACCATAGTTTTGCTCGACCACCTTGAGGGGCGCCTTGCCAGGGCGAAAGCCGGGGATCTTGAGTTTACGGCCCATCTGCTGCAGCTGCTTGGTGGTAGCCGCGTCAATCTCGGCCTTCGAGACCACCAGAGTGAGACGACGCTCAAGACTCGTGGCGGTGGGCATGGGGGTGCTCGTCATAAGATTTTCTTTACAAGAGTGAACAACAACATGGTGCGAAGGGGGGGACTCGAACCCCCACACCTTGCGGCGTCAGGACCTAAACCTGGTGCGTCTACCGATTTCGCCACCTTCGCACAGTACGATTTTTTTACTACGCAACTGGCATTGTACTGAATGGGCTGATGGGCCCGCCCGGGCGTCTAGAATGCAGGCTATGACCAGTCAAGGCCTCGGTCGCGCCTTTCATGGCGGCCAACACTACGAAAACTTCCCTGTCGCGTCGTGGCTTATTCCGGCGAGCCTGCGCCCCTCGGTGGTTCAGCTCTATCAGTTTGCCCGCACCGGCGATGATCTTGCAGACGAAGGCAGCCTCACCATGGCCCAGCGGCAAGCAGGCCTCACTCTACTGCGCCAGGGGCTCTGGGGTCGGCCCTACAGCAGCGATGGGCTTGATATTGGGCCACTGGAACCGGCCAGCCTCTACACCCTGGGCCAACGCACGGGCCGGCTCTTTGGGGAGCAGACCGACGGTCGCGACTGGGCTGACATGCTGCTCCAAGCCTTTGAGTACGACGCCGCCTTCCGGCCATTTGACGATTGGCCCGCCGTCCTGCAGTACTGTCGAAAGTCTGCCGCGCCCGTGGGCCGTCTCATGCTGGGGCTCTTCGGCCTCTGGTCGCCGGAGGAACCCGGGCAAGACCTTTCTGGTGCGGATCGTGAGGCAGGCCTTACCGGCCTGGCACTCATTGCTGCGGAAAGTGATGCCATCTGCATGGGCCTGCAACTCGTGAACTTCGCCCAAGACATTCATCAAGATCTCACCCGGCATCGGCCCACCCTGCCCGTCTCCGAATGGCCTGAGGACTGGTCTTTCACGCCTACCGAAGGCCCTGAGAAGGCATTACGCCTGGGCGATCGCCAAGGCGAGACAACACGCGAGGACCGCATACGCATTACCCGCGCCCTGGCGCTACGCGGACTGCATCAGCTTGCACGGGGCCGTGATCTGCCCAAGCGCATAGAGGCTACCCGTATTCCACACGCCCGCCGACTTGCCTTCGAGATCTCGCTCACCCTTGAAGGGGGTACACAGATTGGCGAGCGGCTGCTCAAGAGGCCGCTCCTTGCCTGGAAGGCCTCTACCCGGCTGTCGCGACTCTGGCTCGCCCTGGTGTTACTCAACCGGCTGCCGCGCATGTTCTTCAAGACCCCGCTCTAGGAGCCTCACGGTCGTGACGCCACAAGAATATTGTGAAAAAAAGGCCGCTGAGGCTGGGTCGAGTTTCACCGCTGCCTTTAAGCTCTTGCCCACAGACCGCAGGCAGGCCATGGAGGCCCTCTATGCCTTCTGCCGAGAAGTCGATGATGTCGTGGATGAATGCAGTGACCCTGCCCTCGCAAGCGTAAAACTTGGCTGGTGGCGCCAAGAGCTTGACCAGATTGCGGGCGGCAAGAGCCAACACCCGCTTGGGCAGGCATTGCATCCCTGTATCGCGCGCTACGGGCTGTCTATGGCGGATCTGCATGCGGTCGTCGACGGTATGGAAATGGATCTTACCCACGACCGGTATGCAGACTTTGAGGCGCTCGATACCTATTGCGATCGGGTGGCCGGCGCGGTGGGCCGACTCTCGGCCCGCATTTTTGGAACGCCTTCTGACCAGACCTTGGCCTATGCCACCGAACTGGGTCTTGCCCTGCAGTACACCAATATTCTGCGCGACGTGGGTGACGATGCCCGAAAAGGCCGCATCTATCTGCCAGAAAGCCTTCTGACCACCCATGGCGTTACCCAGGCATCGATTCTGGAATGTCGCTATTCCGAGGGCCTACACCGCGCATTAATCGAGATGGCCTACAAGGCACACGCGCGTTACGACCATGCGCTAGACCTGCTGCCCCGAGACGAACGTGTGGCCCAGCGACCCGGCCTGGTGATGGCGGCGGTCTATCGCGAACTGCTACGCACCCTGCAGGCCTCAGGGTTTGAGGTCCTCCACCAGCGCATCTCCCTGGCAACGCCCTTCCTATCGACAACGGCCAACATCTGATG
>JBEDFV010000227.1:0-2727 GCA_041175005.1 Pseudomonadota bacterium | reverse complement strand
GCCATGTCTTAATTACTGGGTGGACGGTTCCTATGCCACGGCCGCGGCCTGGCAGGGTGACATCAATGGCCTCTGCAGAGAGCCGCGCCTGCAGCGCCTGTTCTGTGAGGGACTGACGTCTCGTAACGAGTGCCGCCTCGATGGTGGCCTTTGCCTTGTTGACCAAGGCACCTTCGGCACGACGTGCATCGGGGTCTAGACCAGAGAGGCCTTTCAGCAACTCGGTTACAGAACCCGATTTACCTAAGAACCGGGCCTTCGCATTCTCAAGGGATGCGGTATCAGTGCACATCTCGAAGGCAGACACTGCCTCCGAGACGAGCTGATCGAGCTCGACCATCACCAGAAACCGACGTTAACGAGAGCGAAACGCGGGTGATTTAGCCGAGTGCGGCCTTCGCCTTGGCGACGACCGCCGCAAACGCGGCCTTATCTGCCACTGCGAGATCGGCAAGAACCTTGCGATCCATGTCGATACCCGCCTTCTTCAGGCCATTGATAAACCGACTGTAGGTAATATCCTGGGCCCGACAGGCGGCATTAATTCGGGTGATCCAGAGCGCCCGAAACACGCGCTTGCGATTTCTACGGTCGCGATAGGCATACTGGCCAGCACGCATGACAGCCTGCTTGGCAACACGAAATACGTTATTGCGACGGCCACGAAAGCCCTTTGCGAGGGCCAGAATTTTTTTGTGACGGGCACGTGCGGTCACACCACGTTTTACGCGAGGCATCTTTTTGCTCCTTTACGCGTAGGGCATCATGTCACGGACACGCTGAATGTCCGAGGGATGCACAGTCAGCGTACCGCGCAGCTGACGCTTATTTTTGGTGGTGCGCTTGGTAAGAATGTGGCGCTTCGTGGCGTGGGCGCGTTTAATCGACCCACTGCCCCGTGCCATAAACCGCTTTGCCGCGGCTTTCTTGGTCTTCATCTTGGGCATATCTGCTCCTGTTTATATAACCCTAAAGGGGGTTGACACCTTGTCAACGCTTGAGGCCCCTTAGTGGCCGAATAAAAAACTACGGGTACTACATGCTGCGATACTGCTAACTGCTGGTGCTACTTTTTCTTCTTGGGGGCCATGATCATGACCATCTGCCGCCCCTCGAGCTTAGGCATCTGTTCTACCTGGCCAAGCTCTGCAAGATCTTCCTTCACCCGCTCCAACATGCGCATACCGAATTCTTGGTGGGCCATTTCCCGCCCGCGAAACCGGATCGTAATCTTTGCCTTATCGCCCTCTTCTAAGAATCGGGTGAGATTGCGAAGCTTTACCTGGTAGTCGTTGTCGTCGGTACCGGGCCGAAACTTTACCTCTTTGACCTGGATAACCTTTTGTTTGAGCTTCGCATCGTGGGCCCGCTTTTGTTCTTGGTACTTGAACTTCCCAAAATCCATCAGCTTGCATACAACCGGAACCGCCTGCGGGGCAATTTCTACGAGGTCAACTTCGGCCTCTTCAGCGAGTCGTAGGGCTTCGGAGATCTTCACAATGCCGATGGCCTCGTTGTCTACCCCGACAAGCCGTACCTCAGGAACAGTGATTTCTTCGTTTACGCGATGCGTTCGTTCTGTAGCGATTATTCAACCTCACTCATTAAATTCTTACCCATTCCACCCGTTCTATAAAAAACGACGACCTGCAATTGCAGGCCCTACGCCCGGCTGGAAACCTGTTCTGCAATAAACCGCGTTAAGTCTTCTAACGATAAAACCATAGCTTCGGGGGCAGACTCCTCTCGCCTGCGCGCGCGAAGCGCAACCTGGCCAGCATTTTTCTCTTTGTCGCCGACAACAGCGATAAAAGGTACTTTTTGTAGGCTTAACTCACGGATTTTATAAGAGATTTTGTCGTTTCGCAAATCAGCTTCGGCCCGAATCCCTTGGTCGCGCAACATTTTTACGACAGCCTGCGCATAATCCGCCTGGTTTTCGGTGATCGATGCCACCGCTACCTGAACCGGGGAGAGCCATACCGGCATAGCGCCCGCATGGTTCTCAATAAGAATGCCGATAAACCGCTCTAACGACCCCACGATGGCGCGATGCAGCATGACGGGGTGCCGGCGGGTATTGTCTTCAGCCACATACTCGGCACCCAGACGGACTGGCATATTGAAATCCACCTGGATGGTGCCGCACTGCCAGACCCGCCCCAGAGAGTCTTTCAGGCTGTATTCCACCTTGGGGCCATAAAATGCGCCCTCGCCGGGGAGCAACTCCCACTTAACGCCCACACGGTCGAGAGCCTGGGCAAGCGCCTGCTCGGCCTTGTCCCAGCTTTCATCTGAGCCCACGCGATTGGCCGGCCGTGTGGATAAGCGATAGATGACGTCGGTAAATCCAAAGTCGTGGTACACCGCAAGGAGTTTCTCGGTAAAGGCCTGCACCTCGGACTGAATCTGATCTTCGGTACAGAAGATATGACCGTCGTCTTGGGTAAAGCCTCTTACCCGCAAGAGCCCATGCAGGCTGCCCGAGGACTCATTTCGATGACACGAGCCGAACTCGCCATAGCGCAGCGGAAGATCGCGATAGCTGCGCAGCCCTGAGTTGTAGACCTGTACATGCCCCGGGCAATTCATAGGTTTGAGCGCGTAGTCACGGTTCTCTGAGGCCGTGGTGAACATGTTGTCCTTGTAGTGCTCCCAGTGGCCCGACTTTTCCCAAAGAGAGCGGTCTAGTATGGAAGGACAACGAATCTCCTGATAGCCGGCGTC
>JBEDFV010000226.1:0-4012 GCA_041175005.1 Pseudomonadota bacterium | reverse complement strand
GTAGACACGCTCTCGCCCCACTCTTGGAGTGGTAGAAACCCTTGCTTATTAATCAATTGATTAAGAAGGGGAGGTTCAGTTACAGTCGGTGAAGACAATTTTTTCGGGAGACCATGCCATGCTTTTCACCTGCGGAATCGGATGTAACAACCCCTTGCACCAACATAGGCGACAAGCAGCGGCGCTTGCTGCCAGCAGCAAAAAGTCATCAGCAGTGGCGCGCCCCAAGGCCACAAAGGCCAAGGGGCCAAAGGCACTTGCCATCGATGTGCACTGCCACTATTTCAATCCCGGCGTTGCGGCAAAGGCTGCCGTGATTGATCCCCTTCAGAAAGAGTTTGGTCACATCTTCGCCAACGACCTCACACGCGAGGTCAACTTCAAGCAGATGCGTGATCGCGGGCCCAAGCTCTCCGATATACCAACACGCATTAAAGACATGGACAAAATGGGTGTGGACCTGCAGGTCGTCTCCCCTGCACCGTTTCAGTATTACTACTTCGCTGAACCTGGCTTTGGCCTCGAACTCGCCCAGGGTGTCAACGACGGCATTGCAAAAATTGTGGCCGAGAATCCCACGCGACTCCTGGGCATGGGCACCGTTCCTCTGCAAGACAGCGCCCTCGCAGTCAAAGAACTTGAGCGGGCAGTCAAGGTGCTTGGCCTAAAAGGCATTGAAATTGGCACCAACGTGAATGGCAAAGACCTCACCGACCCGAGTCTGAAGCTCGACGCATTCTTTGCCAAGGTGCAGGAGCTCGGCGCGGTCTTGTTTATGCATCCCAATGGATTTAGCCATGCCCAGCGACTCACAGACCACTACCTGAACAACATCATTGGAAACCCACTGGAGACCACGGTGGCGGTGAGCCACCTGATCTTTGATGGGGTTATGCAGCGGTACCCCCGGCTAAAGATTATCCTCGCGCATGCGGGCGGCTATATTGCCCACTATTGGGCACGGATGGACCATGGCCACAAGCGGGCGGATGTGCGATCAGTGATTACCACCAAGCCATCGAAGTATCTGGAGAAGTTTTACTTCGACACAATTACCTTCGACCCAGACATGCTGCAGAGCCTTATCAACCGTTTTGGCGCAGACCATGTGCTGCTCGGTACAGACTATCCGTACGACATGGGGGAGACCGACCCACTTGGGCTGATCTCCGCCGTGCCGAAGCTATCAAAGGCCGACAAGCAGGCAATCGTCGGCGGAAACGCACAGAAGCTTTTTAAGATTAAGGCTTAAAGCGCAAAGGCAGTAGATCCGCTCTTGAGCAGTGCTCGCTGGTCGATACCGAATCGATCGGCGAGCCAGTCTCCAAGAATTTCTTGGCCGATCGTGGGGTTGTCGTGCTGGCAGTGTTCGGCCCCCGTCTCCTCCTCGCTGAGCAGTCGTAAGGTGACATCCTTCCCCTTGGCCTTGCCGTAGTCGTAGACTTTTTGGGCCTGAGAGACGGTAAGCACATCGTGGCCACCATGCATCACCAGGAAGGGGCAACGCATGTGATCTAAATGCCCCTCGAGTGTGAAGTCCTTGGCCTTCACCATCGCCGACTTCATGGAGTCGCAGCCGAAGACCCACTTAATATGTTCTGCAAGGCCATGGTCTTCGGAGGCATCACCCCAGAGATCTGTGATGGCCCAGATCGCCCCGTGGGCAATACAGGCGGCCAGTCGATGTTCATAACAGCCCGCTCGTGCCGCATAGTAGCCACCGAGACTAGATCCACAGACCGCGATACGACTGGGGTCAATGTCGGCGCGGGCCTCAAGCCAGTCTATGCACTTCCCAATGGGCACCTCGGTGTCGACCCGGTTTGGCACCTTATGACGGCGGAGGGTTCCGCCCTGCCCGGGGCCATCAATCATGAGGACGGAGATCCCCCGCTGCAACGCGCCCTTGGCCTGCATGAACCACATCTCGTCTTTGATGGAGTCGAGTCCTCCCATACAAATAAGCACCGGCTGTTTGGCAACCGGATAAGGCGAGCGCACAAAGTAGGCACAGAGCGACACCCCATTCTCGTACGGGATATCCACAACCTCACCCGCAGGATTCAGGTTTCGGATAAACCGATGGCTACAGGCCTCCATCTTTTCAAATGTCGGGAGTCGACGGGGGTCATCGGGCTTGAGATAGAACTCTGCCTGCCGGTAATAGTCGGCCGCTCGCAGAAAACAGTTCATGGCGGTGCGGATATGACCCTTGGTCTCCGCCTCTACGCCACGATTCCAATTGCGGTCGGCAATATGTTTCCACTCCTTGTGCCAGCTCTCAAGATCGCCAGGAATCATGCGACTGGCGGCCTGAAAGACTTCACTGACGGCCCCGCCGCCCTCCTGTACCTCTCCCAAGCCCCGACGGAACTGATAAGCGAGCCAAGGGTGTTCGGGCCAGTGGTGCCAGCCGTACGGCTCGTAATGGGGGAGCTTATTCTCGGTGATGACTTCAATGAGATTGTCTTGGGTCATAGGAATCCTCTAGGTAGGGTGGCGCCCTGAAGAACAGGCAGGGTGGTCCGGCAGAAAAATAGAAGGCACGGTGCGGTAGCAGCACACATAAGGCATCAGGCGAGAAGTTCGAGTACGCGGGCGGGCTGTTGAATTTGCGGACAGTGACCGCACTGCGGGATCTCGGCGTAGCTGGAACCAGCAATGAGTTGATGTAACTCCTGAGACATTGCCGGTGGCGTCGTGGCATCGTCGAGGCCGGCAACGATGCGGACAGGCCGGGAAATCTGGCGCGCGGCGGCCCGGTAATCGAGTTGCGCCAGCGCCCTGCAGGCCGCCGAGAACTGCTGGGGATTGGTCTTAGAGAGGGCTGATTTGCGTGCCTGAACAATAGCCGGATTGGCCTGCGCAAAGGCCTCGGGAAACATGCGCGAGATTGCGGTGTCGAGCACAGCCTCAATGCCCTTGGTCTCCACCGCCTCGGCCATCTTCAGAAGCGGGGGCTTACGCTCCTCGGGGAAGGTGGCGCCACTGTTGGCGATGGTCAGGCGCGAGACGAGTTCTGGTGCCTTACTGGTCACCCCGACTGAGACAAACCCGCCAAAACCATTTGAGAAGACCTCCAGAGGCTGCCCTATTGCAAGCGCCTTGAGAAAGGAGATGGTCCACAGGGCATAGTCGTCGATAGACTGGCAGACGCCCACCGAAGCGCCAAATCCGGGGAATTGGAAGCGAATGACGTCGCGCTTCTCCGCGAGGGTAGAGAAGATCCCATCGTAGACACTGCGGTCAGCCAGTAGGGTATGAAACAAGACCAGAGGCCGCTGGCCGGTTGGGCCTGCCCGCTCATAGTCGGTTGTTCCAAGTGAGTGCGTAATCGTTGCCATAGTGATAAGGCCTCCTTTTTGTGTAGCCTAGTAAACAACGGTGTGGTGGTTTGCGGTATTAGTGAATCTCATACCTTGCAAAGCGTCGAATGCTGTTTATCATCTGTTCACTAAGGGAATTATGCATTATGGCTTTTTCTGTCTTCGAAGCGTCGATTAAAGACCTACACCGTGCCATCCTGTCGGGCGAGACCAGCTGTGTGGCGGTGGTTCAGCAATATATCGACCGGGCGCGGGCCTTTAATGGTCCGTCTGGACTCCTAGTCACCAGATCTGGGCAGCCGATACCCCCGGCCACGGGAGCCCAGCGGGCTGGCAGACGCTTAGAATTCCCTACACAGACCGTGGCTGCAGAAGCGCTCTTACCGGGGCTTGCCGACTATGAGGGCCCACCCCTTGAGTTTGGAGAGATGCGCCCCACGGCCTCCGACCCTTCTGTCATGCAGCAGTTCGGAATGATCGTTGGAGACCCGAATAGCGGTCAGGTCAACGCCCTATCCACGCTCAATATTCGCGGCGAGCGCTCTGTGGTCTGTCGTGGGGATTTCGATCGACACCCTGACGATGGGCCACTGCCCGAGGGGGCCCCAGCGGTCTGCGAGATTTTTCGCCGATACCCGGACGCCCTTGAGCAGGCCCGGGCTCTTGATGCGCGCTATGGTCAGAAC
>JBEDFV010000225.1:0-7055 GCA_041175005.1 Pseudomonadota bacterium | reverse complement strand
GTGGTGCGGGCCTTCTCGGCTGCGAGTGAGACTGCCTTTGAGACCACCAGATGGCCCATCGCATTGTCGCCATCCACCAGCGCCATGGCGGCGCGCTCGCGAATCACGCGAATCTGCGGATGGATATTCATTCCTCCGGACTGGATGCGTTTGAGATACTGGCCCAGTCGAATGACCCCATGGCCATCGGAGCCCTGGAGATCGGCCTGCGCCATTAATCGCGCTACGGTTGCAGCGTCCGCCGCTGTCAGCCCCTGCGTGGAAAGGGCCCGGGCAATAAATGCCTGCAACGCGTCAAATGAAACACGACGACCTTCTGCCATCCGAATCTCCTGTTCTATTCTGTCTTCTCTGCGCGCGATACCGCCTCGCGACGACCCTATACAAAAACCCTTATTGATCAGGCGACCTTCATCATAAGCGCTAAACTCTAGTCCGTCAGACGCTCCTGCCCACGAATTTTCACGCTTGATTAGAAAGGACCCTCTCCCCATGTCCCAGAGTCTAAGAGTTGCCCTGATCACAGGCGGCGGCACCGGAATTGGTCGCGCCAGCGCCCACGCCCTTCAGAAGGCAGGCTTCCAGGTCATCGTGACCGGTCGGCGCATGGATCCCTTAACCGAGACAGCGGCCGGCGGTGTGTCGGGTCAGCCCCCCATTCTGGCGATCGCCGCCGATGTGAGTCAGGGCAAGGCCGTCCAGGGGCTCTTCTCTGAGATCGAAACACGGTTTGGCCGTCTCGACGTTCTCTTTAACAACGCAGGCATGGGCGCACCGCGGGTACCCTTGGAAGACCTGGCCGAGGAAGACTGGCGCAGGGTCGTAGACGTAAATCTCACGGGCTCCTTTCTCTGCGCCCAGGCGGCCTTTGCCCTCATGAAAAAGCAGTCGCCACAGGGCGGCCGCATTATTAACAACGGTTCTATCTCGGCCCACGCCCCACGGCCCAATACCTGTGCCTACACAGCCACAAAGCATGCGATTACGGGCCTGACAAAGTCACTGGCGCTTGACGGGCGTCCCTATAAGATCGCTGCCTCACAGATTGATATCGGTAATGCAGACACCGCCATTGGGGAGCGGTTTAAGGCAGGAGTCCCGCAGGCCAATGGCGAGATCATGGTGGAGCCCGTGATTGACGCAGCCTACTGCGGTGACGCAGTTGCTTATATTGCGGGGCTTCCGCTAGAGGCCAATGTCTTGACCATGACCCTCATGGCCACCAACATGCCTTTTGTCGGAAGGGGCTAATGTGACCACAACACCCGTCAAACCCGCGCAAGGCCTCGCTGCTGGCACCGTCAACTACGGGGACAAGGAGTTTGCGCTTTTCCTGCGTCGTGCCTTTATCAAGGGGGCCGGGCTCTCCGACGAAGACCTCTCCAAGCCCATTGTTGGCATCATCGATACGGGAAGTGACTTTAACCCCTGCCACGGGAATGCCCCGCAGCTTATTGAGGCGGTCAAACGCGGCGTCATGATGCAAGGCGCCTTGCCGATTGTCTTTCCCACCATCTCGCTGCACGAATCCTTTGCGGCCCCCACCAGCCTCTACCTGCGTAACCTCATGTCGATGGACACCGAGGAGATGATCAAGGCGCAGCCAATGGATGCCGTGGTTGTTATTGGTGGCTGTGACAAGACGATTCCGGCGCAGGTGATGGGTGCCTTGTCGGCGAGAAAACCCTTTGTGGTCTTACCAACTGGGCCTATGCTCTCCTCCCGATGGCGCGGCGAGCGGGTCGGGGCCTGTACCGACTGCAGGCGGCTCTGGGCCGACTTTCGAGCCGGGCGCCTCACCCAGGCGCAGATCGATGACGCCAACAATCATCTCGTGCCGTCGGTGGGCACCTGCTCTGTCATGGGGACTGCAAGCACCATGGCCTGTATCGTCGAGGCCATGGGCCTGACGGTGCCTGGTGCGGCCAGCGCACCTGCGGTCTCGGCCGATCGTATTCGTATTGCAGAGCGCTCCGGCTATGCAGCGGCGCGGCTCGCCAAGGGTGAGGTGGCCATGCCCGAGTTCGGCAGGCCACAGCTACACAATGCGCTCGCGGTGCTTCTGGCCATTGGGGGTTCAACCAATGCGCTTGTCCACCTGGCCGCCATGGTGGGGCGGGTGGGACTGCGGCTTGATCCGGGCGAATTCAACGAACTGGCCAATCAGATTCCGGTGTTGGTAGACCTCAAGCCAGGCGGCGAAGGCTATATGCCCGACTTTCATGAGGCGGGCGGTCTCATACGGGTACTCTCGCAACTGACCGATCTTCTTGAATTGCACTTCCCGACCATCTATGGCGATAGCCTGGCCCAGCGCCTTGCCGGATTTGCGGCCAATGGTCCAAGCGAGGTCATTCGAGACCGCACGCATCCCATCTACCCCAACGGTGGACTACGCTGGCTCTCTGGCAACCTTGCGCCCAAGGGCGCTGTCATAAAGCCCGTGGCTGCAAGTGAGAAGCTTTTAGAACATACCGGTCGTGCGGTGGTCTTCGACGGCCTAGAAGATATGGCCCGCAGACTCGACGACCCAGGCCTCGATGTTGCGCCCGACGATGTGCTGGTGCTTCGGGGTATTGGGCCCAAGGGGGCGGGAATGCCCGAAGCGGGCCTCATTCCTATTCCCAAAAAGCTCGCGGCGCAAGGCGTGCGCGATATGGTGCGAATCTCCGATGGCCGCATGAGTGGGACGGCCTACGGCACCATCGTCTTACACATTAGCCCTGAGGCGGCCGACGGTGGTCCGTTGAGCCTCGTACGCAACGGAGATCGCATTCAACTGAGCGTAAAAAACTCTCTGCTCAGTCTTCTTGTCGATGAGGCGACGCTGCAGACCCGACAGGCCGAGGCCCTGCACAAACGCCTACCCACAGTGGCACAGGAGCGCGGCTATGGGCGGCTCCACAGTCAAGAAGTGCTGCAGGCCGAAGATGGGTGTGACTTTCGATTTCTCAGAAGTACACCCCTCTGAGGCCCGCCTACGATCCCTTAGCCTGAGACCTTCAGGCTTAAGGTGCCCACCGACTGAATAAAGCATTCGAGTCGGTCTCCCTTGTGCACGGGGCCGATGCCCGCAGGCGTTCCCGAGAAAATAAGGTCCCCCGGCTGCAGGTGATAGAAATTCGACATCACACTCACCAGTTCGGGGACCTTCCAGATCAGCTGATTGAGGTCGCCCACCTGCCGCGTCTCGCCATTGATTTTCAGAGAAATCTCGCCCTCTGCGGGATGCCCAATATCCGAGACGAGAACCAGTTCTGAGCAGGGAGAGGAATGCTCAAAGGATTTCCCGGGCTCCCAGGGGCGGCCCAGCTTCTTGGCCTCAGCCTGTAGATCGCGGCATGTCATATCAAGGCCTACGGCGTAGCCAATGACATGGTCTAGCGCCTGTGCCACTGGAATGTGCGACCCCGCTTTACCGATAGCGACAACCAGTTCCACCTCGTGGTGCACATCCTGGCTCTGGGGCGGGTAAGGGAAATCCCCATGGACGACAAGACTGTCTGCATTCTTCTGAAAGAAAAACGGGGGTTCCTTGTTGGGATCGTGGCCCATCTCCACGGCATGGGCCTCATAGTTTCTGCCGATACAGTAGATACGATGCACCGGCATGACCTCGGCCCGTCCACGAATAGGCAGAACAGGCTGGGGACAAGGGGGGAATAGATAGGGTTGCGCTGCAGTGGCCATGGCGTGTCTCTCGCTTTTCAAAGTCAAAGGGCTTGTGAGCCTCTGTGTTGAACGAGCGATCATTCTACCGAGGTCTCACGGGCCAAGCGCTCGGAGACCGCGATGTCAGCGGGCAGTATCCCTTAGGCGAGCGCGTCCCAGATGAGTTTGAGGCCGGTAGAGAAGAGCAGCAGATAGCTCGTCTGATAAAAAATGCGCTCAGAGATGCGCTTGTGTAGCCAGATGCCAACCCCAATACCCACCGGTGCCAGCGGCGCAAACACCAGAGAAAGCTGAAGATTAGATGGGCTTAACTGACCGAGCAGGTAGTAGGGAATGATCTTGGTGTAATTCATGAAAAGAAAATAGAGCGAGGCAGAAGCCACCACGGTGGTTCTGTCGATCTGACGCCCCAGAATGTAGACAGAGAAGGGCGGCCCGCCAGCATGGGCGAGTGTGCTGGTAAAGCCCGATACTGACCCCCAGAATACGCCCCCCACCGGGCCCATCTCCGACCGCGTCCGCTTCAAGAGTTGCACCAGCCGATCGGCCAGAGAGAGCCATTTATTCAGGACGAAGGTGACTGCAATCAGCCCCACAATCAGCTTTAACTGCTGAACTGACAGGCTCTGAAACATGAGGCTTCCAATGCCGATTCCGATCACAGCGCCGACGAAGACAGGACGTAAGACCGGCCAGGACCATTTCTTCCAGTAGGCCCGCACGCCAATCATGTCCATGGCACACAAGATAGGAAGCATGACCCCTGCCGCAACGACGGGGGAAATCCAGAGGGACATGATAGGTACTGCAAGGCCTCCGGCCGCGCCGCCAAAGCCACCCTTAATGACCCCGGTAATCAAGACGGCAAAGGCCGCACCGAGATAGAAGCCTAGGGGATAGTCTGCGAGGGTCACCAAAGGACTATAACGCAGTTAATCGGGAAACCACGGGTCGAGCGGTGCAGATGGTCTTGGGTAGAATCAATGATAGTTTCTTAGTAATCAACTATTCACTAACGAGAATGAGGACCTGACCGACTATGGCGTCTGATAAGCCCATTGCAATTGGTATCGCTGGTTATGGATGGTGGGGAAAGGTCATCGCCTCCCTCCTGTCCGGCTCCCCCGCCTTTTCGTTGCGATGTATCGCTGAGCCCGTGGCATCGCTACATCCCACGAGCCCCGAGGGTAGCCTGAAAGGCGTCCGCTTCTGCACAGACTTCGATAGCCTCATTCAGGAACCTGGCCTCGAGGCGGTGGTCATCTGCACCCCCCACCCACAGCATGCCGATCAAATCGTTGCGGCCGCCAATCGTGGCCTGCATGTCTTCTGTGAGAAGCCACTCTGTCTGAACCTGGCAGATGCCAACCGGGCCATTGCGGCCTGCGAAGCCCGTGGACTGGTGCTCGGCGTTGGGCACGAACGCCGCTTCGAACCCGCCATGGAGGTCTTACGACAAGAGGTTGCCCGTGGTCTCTACGGGACGGCCCTGCAGATCGAGGCCAACTTTAGTCAAGACAAGTTTCTGAAGCTCCCCCGTGACAACTGGCGTCTGTCCAACGCCGTGGCGCCTGTTGGTCCTCTTACTGCCACAGGGATCCATCTTGTCGATCTCTCCGTCTCGTTTTTTGGCCAGCCAAAATCGGTCACTGCGCGCCTCGGATCACGTGGCGCGGGCTTTGAGAACGGCGATACGCTGGCTATTTTTCTTGAATTTACCTCCGGTGCGGTATCCCTCATCAGCGCCATCCTCGCCACTCCGTTTGACGGCCGGTTTGCCCTCTATGGGTCACAGGGCTGGTGCGAGATCCGCGACCGGACACACCCCGAGAGCCCCACGGGCTGGGACATCACAAAGGTCTTACGCGGCGAAGACCGCAAGACATCGTTCGTCGAGCCTCACCATGCGGTACGAGAGAATCTAGAGGCGTTTGGCAAGGCCGTCCGCGGGCAGACGCCTTATCCCGTCGACAGCAACCAGAAACGTTACACCGTCGCCTGCTTAGAAGCCATTATGAAGGCTGTAACCTCGGGGCAGGTTGAGCCCATCGTAGTCTGAGTGACGACCTACCAACCCTAGACACAGGCCATGCCACAAGAAAGGAACCAACCGTTATGTCTACCGTGCAACTAAAGACAGTCTCCCTCGATACCGCCTTGGTGATTGCCCAGAAGGCACTCGAATCTGCCAAGAAGCATCAGTTTCTGCCGCTGGCCGTCACAGTGCTCGATATTCGTGGCGAAGTGAAGGTGCATCTGGCACAGGAGGGAACCTCACTCTACCGCTTCAAGATTGCGACCGGCAAGGCACGGGGCGCCCTCGGGCTCGGATTTGGCAATCGTGAGTTACAGCGTCGCGCGGAGAAGGCGCCATTTTTTATTCATGCCGTGCAACACCTCAGTGAGGGAGACATGGTGCCGGTGCAGGGGGGAGTGCTGATTCGCGACACCGACGGATCGCTCCTTGGGGCGGTTGGGATCAGCGGCGAGACCTCACCAAATGACGAAATCTGCGCCGTTGACGGTATTAAGGCCGCTGGGCTCGTGCCGGACCACGGGGATCCGAATGCTTAAAGTCTGGGGGCGTGTCAATTCAATCAATGTCCAGAAGGTACTCTGGGTATTAGACATTCTCGGGCTCCCCTACCATCGGGAAGACGCGGGCCTGCAATTTACGGCCAACAAGTCGGCAGACTACCTGGCCAAAAACCCCAACGGGCGGGTACCACTGCTGGAAGACGATGGCTATCAGATCTGGGAGTCGCACAGCATCTGTAGATACCTCTGCAACAGGCAGCAGCCCTCCCCGTCGTCTGCTCAGGCGGCCCAGGGTCTCTATCCCGCCGACGCCCAGAGGCGAGGGCATGTGGATCAATGGCTCGACTGGACACTCTGGGGCATTAGCGCACCCATGGTGATTGTTTTTCAACAACGGGTGCGGCTAGCGCCTGATCAACGGGATGCCGTCCGAATTGCCAAAGCCGAAGAGGAGTCGCGGGGTCATCTTGCAGTGCTAGACCAGTGGCTTCGTCGGTCTGTCTTTCTCGCCGGGGAGGCGCTGACGCTTGCAGATATTGGGCTAGCGCCGACCATCTACCGGGCCCAGGCGTTGGGCCTCGTAACATCTGAATACCCAGGGGTGCAACAATGGATGGCAAGGCTCGAGGCCGAACCGGGTTTTCAGAAGTGGGTCCAGATTCCTTTGACTTAGGCCGAAGGCTTCTTTTCTGACACGCGGACCATCTGGTCGTAGTCTTCGCCTCCCCAGTCGGCATTCTGATCGACCCCAAAAAAGTTGAGCTCAATCGTGATGCCGTCGGGATCTCTGATAAACACCTGAAAGAGCTGTGAGTCTTTGAGGTAGCGAGGGCGATAACTCACCC
>JBEDFV010000224.1:0-13404 GCA_041175005.1 Pseudomonadota bacterium | reverse complement strand
TCGCGCGCGACTAACGCGTCATTGCACGAACGATCCCGACAAGGCCCCCGCGTTTTCTTATGACCCAACCCCCTTCTCCTGCCGCGCAGGTCGTAGCCTCGGTCGCCACATCGGCTCCCGCGGAGGCTGGCTCAGAGGCCCCACCGTCCCCCGCGCAGGCGCTTGTCTCCCAGGCGACTGCCCGGCTCGGTGCCATGGTGTTGCGCAGCCATGTGAGTTTTGGGGAAGTCACTGTCGAGGTGGCCGCCTCCCACTATCTGGTCGCTGCCGAGCTGCTGCGAGATGCACCGGGCCTAGAATTCGACACGTTGATCGACCTCTGCGGGGTCGATTACCAGGCCTACAGAGACGGCCGCTATGAGGGCCCTCGGTTTGCTGTGGTGAGTCATCTGCTGTCGGTCAGCTGCAATCAGCGACTGCGGCTGCGTGTCTTCTGCCCGGATGACGACCTGCCCATGGTCTCCTCGCTCACGGGCATCTGGCCCGCGGCGGGCTGGTATGAGCGCGAGGCCTTCGATCTCTATGGCATTGTCTTTGAGGGCCACGAAGACCTCCGCCGCCTTCTCACCGATTACGGCTTTGTCGGACACCCCTTCCGTAAAGATTTTCCTCTGTCGGGCTATGTAGAAATGCGGTACGACCCGGAGCAGAAGCGGGTGATTTATCAGCCCGTCACCATTGAGCCGCGCGACATTACGCCGCGGGTGATTCGCGAAGAACAGTATGGCCGAACTTAAGAACTACACCCTCAACTTCGGACCCCAGCATCCGGCCGCCCACGGGGTGTTGCGCCTCGTGCTGGAGCTCGATGGAGAGGTCGTCCAGCGAGCCGATCCTCATATTGGTTTGTTGCACCGGGGCACCGAGAAGCTGGCGGAGTCCAAGACCTTCCTGCAGTCGGTACCCTACATGGACCGGCTCGACTATGTCTCGATGATGTGTAACGAGCACGCCTATGTCATGGCCATCGAGAAGCTGCTGGGTGTCGAACCGCCGCTGCGGGCGCAGTATATCCGGGTGATGTTCGACGAGATCACCCGCATCCTGAACCATCTGCTCTGGATCGGCGCCCATGGACTTGATGTCGGCGCCATGGCGGTCTTTCTCTATGCCTTTCGCGAGCGGGAAGACCTTATGGACTGCTACGAAGCCGTCTCGGGTGCCCGTATGCATGCGGCCTACTATCGGCCCGGTGGGGTCTATCGCGACCTGCCCGAGACCATGCCGCAGTATCAGGCCAATCGTCTGCGGAGCAAGTCCTCTGTGCGGCGGCTTAATGAGAATCGCCAGGGTTCTCTACTCGACTTTATCGAAGACTTCACCCAGCGGTTTCCGAAGTGCGTTGACGAATATGAGACCCTTCTTACCGATAACCGTATCTGGAAGCAGCGGCTGGTGGGTATCGGGGTAGTGAGCCCAGATCGCGCCAAGGCCCTGGGCTTTACGGGGCCTATGCTGCGGGGATCCGGGGTGGAGTGGGATCTTCGCAAGACCCAGCCCTACGAGGTCTACGACCGTGTGGACTTCGACATTCCTGTCGGTACCGAGGGTGACTCATACGACCGCTATCTGGTACGTATGGCCGAGATGCGTGAGAGCAATAAGATCATCGCCCAGTGCGTAAGCTGGTTGCGCAAGAACCCGGGCCCTGTCATGACCAGTAATCATAAGGTGGCACCTCCGCCGAGAACTGGCATGAAGTCCAACATGGAAGAGTTGATTCACCACTTTAAGCTCTTCACCGAGGGCTTTCATGTGCCGGAAGGCGAGTGCTATGCCGCGGTTGAACACCCCAAGGGAGAGTTCGGCATCTATCTCATTTCTGACGGGGCCAATATGCCCTACCGGGTCAAGATTCGGGCACCAGGCTTTGCCCACCTGCAGGCGCTCGATGAGATGTCGCGTGGCCACATGATCGCCGATGTGGTTACGCTGATTGGGACCCAGGATATTGTTTTCGGAGAGATCGACCGATGAGCCTGCAGATGCCTATCGACTTGGCGGGCGGATTCTCCCCGGCATCTCGCCAACTCTCAGAGTCCGCCTATCGGCAGATCGATAAGGAGCTCGCCAAGTACCCTTCTGACCAGAAGCAGTCTGCGGTAATGGCGGCGCTTCGAATTGCGCAGACCGAGAAGGGCTATATCACCCCCGCCTTAGAGGCCGAGATCGCCAGCTATCTTGAGATTCCGGCGATGGCCGTGCACGAGGTGGTGACCTTCTACAACATGTACGACTTAAGGCCCCTGGGCCGCTTCAAGATTACGGTCTGCACGAACCTGCCTTGTGCCCTGCGTAGTGGTGGCCAGGCCGCAGACTACCTCAAGGCGCGCCTCGGTATTGGCTTTAATGAGACCACCGCCGATGGCCTCTTTACCCTCAAAGAGGGCGAGTGTATGGGCGCCTGTGGCGACGCCCCAGTCATGCTGGTCAACAACCACAGAATGTGTAGCTTCATGTCAAACGACCGAATCGATGCCCTGCTCGAGGAGCTCCGTTCGGCACCTGCTGCTAAGGGAGACGCCCATGGGCGCGCCTGAAGTTCCGTTTATTGACACCTGTTTTCATGGGCGCCATATTGCCCCGCAGATCCTTGCGGGCCTCAGCCCCGATGGCTGGCGCCTGAAAGACTATGAGGCCCGCGACGGCTACAAGGCCCTGAAAAAAATTCTCGGGGCTGACGGCGGCCCTGGCATGACGCAAGAAGAGGTGATTGCCGAAATCAAGGCCTCTGGCCTGCGGGGCCGTGGCGGGGCAGGATTCCCCACAGGTCTGAAGTGGAGTTTCATGCCTGCGAAGCTTCCCATTCAGAAGTATCTGGTCTGTAACTCCGACGAGGGCGAGCCGGGCACCTTTAAAGACCGGGACATCCTGCGTTACAACCCCCATATCGTGATCGAGGGTATGGCGATTGCTGCCTATGCCATGGGTATCACCGTGGGCTACAACTACATCCATGGCGAGATCTTCTCGGTCTACCAGCGGTTTGAGGAGGCCCTCGAAGAAGCGCGCGCCGCGGGCTATCTGGGCAACAACATCATGGGTAAGGGCTTTCAGTTTCAGCTGCATGCCCACCATGGTTACGGTGCCTATATCTGCGGTGAAGAGACCGCACTTCTCGAGTCCCTCGAGGGCAAGAAGGGCCAGCCCCGGTACAAGCCCCCCTTTCCCGCGAGCTATGGTCTCTATGGCAAGCCCACCACCATTAACAATACCGAAACCTTTGCCGCCACACCGTGGATTATTCGCAACTCCGGTCAGGCCTATCTCGAGGTGGGCCGTCCTAACAATGGGGGCACCAAGGTATTCTCCATCAGCGGCGATGTGGAGCGCCCCGGAAACTATGAGATTCCTCTGGGTACCCCGTTTGCCAAGCTGCTCGAACTGGCTGGAGGTGTTCGGAATGGCAAGAAGCTGAAGGCGGTGATTCCGGGCGGCTCTTCCATGCCTGTATTGCCGGCCGACATCATGATGGCTACCGACATGGATTACGACTCCATCGCCAAAGCAGGCTCGATGCTGGGCTCCGGTGCGGTTATCGTCATGGACGAGACCCGCTGCATGGTGCGCTGCCTGCTGCGCCTGTCTTATTTCTATTACGAAGAGTCTTGCGGCCAGTGCACACCCTGCCGCGAAGGCACCGGCTGGCTCTATCGGGTGGTCAAGCGCATTGAAGAAGGCAAGGGCACGCCAGAGGACCTTGACCAACTCAACCGCGTTGCCGACAACATTCAGGGCCGCACCATCTGTGCCTTAGGCGATGCCGCTGCAATGCCTGTGCGCGCCTTTATTAAGCAGTTTCGCAGCGAGTTCGAACACCACATCACCCACAAGACCTGCATGGTGCCCCACTATGATTGAGCTTGAGATCGATGGACAGAAGGTTGAGGTACCGCCCGGCAGCATGGTGATGGAGGCGGCGACCAAACTTGGTCTCTATGTGCCCCATTTCTGCTATCACAAGAAGCTCTCGATTGCGGCCAACTGCCGCATGTGTCTGGTCGAGGTGGAGAAGGCGCCCAAGCCGCTTCCTGCCTGTGCCACGCCAGTGACTGCGGGCATGAAGGTCTACACCGCCTCTGAGAAGGCCAAGCTCGCCCAGAAGGGCGTGATGGAATTTCTGCTCATCAACCATCCCCTCGATTGCCCCATCTGTGACCAGGGTGGGGAGTGCCAGCTCCAAGATCTGGCGGTGGGCTATGGCCCTTCGGCCTCGCGCTACACCGAAGAGAAGCGGGTGGTGTTTCACAAGCCCATGGGGCCCCTCATTTCCGCCGAAGAAATGTCCCGGTGTATTCACTGCACGCGGTGCGTACGGTTTGGTCAGGAGATTGCTGGGGTCATGGAGCTCGGCATGGCCGGCCGCGGTGAACACTCTGAAATTATGTCTTTTGTGGGTAGTGCCGTGGAGAGCGAACTCTCCGGCAATATGATTGATATCTGCCCGGTGGGGGCTCTCACCAGTAAGCCCTTCCGCTACAGCGCCCGTACCTGGGAGCTTAGTCGACGCCGCTCGGTGAGCCCGCACGATAGCCTTGGCGCAAATGTTGTTGTGCAGTCGAAGAACGGCAAGGTGATGCGGGTGGTTCCCTATGAGAATGATGCGGTCAATGAGTGTTGGATCTCTGATCGCGACCGCTTCTCGTATGAGGGCCTCAATGTCGCGGACCGGCTTACGGTGCCCATGATTCGGGAGGCCAATGGCCAGTGGCGTGAGGCCGACTGGCAGGAGGCCCTGGCCCGTTCCGCCGATCTGCTCAAGCAGGCGGCCTCCCGGGGTGCGAACCGGGTTCGTGGGCTGGCCTCACCCATTTCCACGCTCGAAGAACTCAGCCTTCTGGCCCAGGTGGTGCGGGGGCTGGGCAGTGACGCGGTGGACTGCCGGCTGGGGCTGACCGATCCCGACTTTGATGCTGCCCGTGTCGGTGTGCCGGGCTTAGGTCTGCCGCTTGCCGATCTGGCCTCTGCCGAGCGCGTCTTGATTGTCGGCAGCCAGCTTCGGTCTGAACTGCCCCTGATCGCCCAGCGTATTCGTCAGGCCGCCCGACGGGGGGCAGAGGTGTCAACGCTCAACGCCTGGGCCGAGCCCTTGCTTATGCCCGTGCACAACAGTGTGAGCCTCTCGCCTCTGCATTGGGACAGTTTTCTGCAGACCCTGCAGAGTCTCACCCCCAAGACCAAGGCAAAGGTCGTTCCTGCCGAGGCTGTGCTTAGTCAGGCCCAGGGTGTCTGGGCGTCTCTCTCGTCTGCGCCGAGCGAAGGGGCGAAGACGATTATTCTCGCGGGCGCTGGCGTGCTGGGCCATCCCCAGGCGAGCCTGCTGCTGTCTCGCTTACAACAAATTGCCGCCACACTTGGCGCACGGCTCGGCGTCTTGCCTGCCGGGGGCAATGGCCTTGGCGGCTATCTGGCGCATGCGGTGCCTAGCCAGGGGGGGCTTAATGCGGCCCAGATGTTCGATGCCCCCATTTCCGCCTATCTCTTAGTAAATGTTGAGCCTGCCCTCGATCTGGCCTCTGCGCCGCACGCAGTGAAGACCATGAAAGATTCGTTGGGGGTGGTTGCCCTGACCAGCTACCGGTCGGCCGTTGAAGAGGTCGCAAGCATCATGCTGCCGATCGCTCCGTTTACCGAGACATCGGGAAGCTACGTCAACCTCGAAGGACGGCTTCAGACGACCCAGGCGGTGGTTCCCCCCTTGGGTCAGTCACGGCCCGGCTGGAAGGTGTTGCGGGTGCTGGGCAATCTGCTGTCGTTGCAGAATTTCGACTTTAATAGCTCCGAAGAGGTGCGTGCCCAGGTGCTCCCAGGCGCGCGCGATGGTGAGGTCCTTCCAGGCCTGGGATTTCAGTTTGGCCCTGTTGCCAGTGCCGCAACCAAGACGAAAGAACTTCTTGCCGAGGCTGCGACCGCGCCGCTTTTCCGGGTCTCCGAGACGCCTATTTACCTCACGGACCCCATTGTGCGACGGGCCAAGAGCCTCTTGTTCACGCGTCAGTCGGCCGCGCCCAAGGCCTGGTTTCATCCCACCGACCTTCCGGGTCTGGGGCTTGCCGCAGGAATGCGTTGTGCGGTAAAGCAGTCCGGCCTTGAGGCGCTCTTTGAGGTGGCCATCGATCCCAGCCTTGCACCGGGTCTGGTACGTATCGCCACAGGACATCCTCAGGCCTCTGGCGTGAACATGGCGTTGGGTCCGCTACAGGTGCGCGCAGTGACCAAGGCGGCCGACGCACCCGCTGAGATGGCCTAGGGGGTAGGGCAACCATGGGCGATCTTCTTCAGACACTCAACGCCACTGGCAACGCCTATCTGGGCGGGGCCTGGCCGGTGGTCTATACCCTCATCAAGATCATGGCGGTAGTCATACCCATTCTGGGTGCTGTGGCCTATCTCACCCTCTGGGAGCGCAAGCTCATTGGCTGGATGCATGTGCGGCTCGGCCCCAACCGGGTCGGACCGTTGGGCCTGCTACAGCCGATCGCCGACTCCCTGAAGCTCTTGACCAAAGAGATCATTCTTCCGGCCCAGGCCAACAAGGGGCTCTACATTCTTGCCCCAATCATGACCATCATGCCTGCGCTTGCTGCCTGGGCGGTCATTCCTTTTGGCCCCGATGTCGTGCTTGCCAATATCAATGCGGGCCTTTTGTTCCTGCTGGCCATTACCTCCCTGGAGGTCTATGGCGTCATTCTGGCTGGCTGGGCCTCCAACTCGAAGTATGCGTTTCTTGCTGCCATGCGGGCGTCTGCCCAGATGGTCTCCTATGAATTGGCGATTGGCTTTGCCCTCGTGGTGGTGCTCATGGTCTCGGGTAGCCTCAACCTTACCGAGATTGTGTTGGCCCAGCAGAAGGGCGACTTCCACGACCAGGGGCTCAACTTCCTGTCCTGGAACTGGCTCCCACTGTTGCCCATTTTCGTGGTCTATTTTGTGTCCTCGGTGGCGGAGACCAACCGCCATCCGTTTGATGTCGTGGAGGGCGAATCGGAAATTGTGGCAGGCCACATGGTGGAGTACAGCGGCATGGCCTTCGCCATCTTTTTCTTGGCTGAGTACGCCAACATGATCCTGCTTTCCATGCTCGCCTCCATTATGTTCTTGGGCGGGTGGGATGCGCCGATTGCGCAGCTCTCCTTTATCCCTGGATGGATCTGGCTGGGCGCCAAGACCTTCTTTGTGGTCAGTATGTTTATCTGGATGCGGGCCTCCTTTCCCCGCTACCGTTACGACCAAATCATGCGTCTGGGCTGGAAGATCTTTATTCCGGTGACCCTCGTCTGGCTCGTTGTGGTCGGCGCCTGGATGCAGACTCCTTGGTCTATCTGGAAGCCCTAAAAGCTGCGAAGAGACTTCAACAGACCTTAGAGACGAACGCCATGGCCGCCATTGTTCAGTTCTTCAAATCTTTCCTGTTGCTTGAGATGCTGCTGGGGCTCTCGGTCACGGGCCGTAACCTCTTTGCCCGCAAGATCACCGTCCAGTATCCCGAAGAAAAGACGCCGATGTCGCCCCGTTTCCGCGGGCTGCACGCCTTGCGTCGCTATCCCAACGGGGAGGAGCGGTGTATTGCCTGCAAGCTCTGTGAGGCGGTCTGTCCTGCAAAGGCCATTACGATCGAGTCGGAGGTTCGCGACGATGGCTCACGCCGAACAACGCGCTACGACATCGACCTCACCAAGTGCATCTTCTGCGGCTTCTGCGAAGAGAGCTGCCCCGTCGACTCGATCGTAGAAACGAATATTCATGAGTATCACGGAGAGAAGCGGGGTGACCTCTACTTCACCAAAGAAATGCTGCTGGCCATCGGCGATAAGGTTGAGCCCGAAATCGCCAAGGCCCGTCAGCTTGATGCGCCCTATCGCTAGAACGCCTATCGCCAACCTGATGCGACCCTGAAAGACCGATCCGCCCATGTCCTCCACCCCCGCCAGTCTGTTTTATATCTTCGCGGCTATTCTGGTTTTTGCAGCGGTCAAGGTCATTACTGCCCGCAACCCCGTACATGCGGCCCTCTATCTGGTGCTCTCGTTTTTTACGGCTGCCGCCATCTGGCTCTTATTGAAGGCAGAGTTTTTGGCCATCGCGCTGGTACTGGTCTATGTGGGCGCGGTAATGGTCTTGTTTTTGTTCGTGGTCATGATGATTGACTTCGATTTGGCCAAGCTGCGTCAGGGGTTCTGGGCCAACCTTAAGGTGGCTCTTCCCGTGGGCATACTGATCGTTTTTGAGATGTCGGCGGTGCTGCTGCGTAGCTTTAAGGTGCCCGAGACTGCCGCGCCGCTCGTGACCGAGCCAAGCAACACCAAGGCCCTGGGCATGATTCTCTACACCGATTATTTCTTTGCCTTCCAGATTGCCGCAGTGCTGCTGTTACTGGCGATGGTCGCCGCCATTGCGCTCACGCTGCGCAAGCGCAAGGATGCCAAGGGCCAAGACCCCTCGGCCCAGGTACGGGTGCGGGCGCGCGATCGACTGCGGATGGTCTCATTTCCCAAGGCCCCCGCCTCAAAGGCCAAAGACGCATGATTACGCTCGCCCACTATCTCGTCCTTGGCTCCGTGCTCTTTGCGTTGAGCGTCATTGGCATCTTCATGAATCGCAAGAACCTCATCGTCTTGCTCATGGCGATCGAACTCATGCTGCTTGCCGTCAACCTCAACTTCATTGCCTTCTCCCATTTTCTCGGTGATCTTGCCGGCCAGGTCTTTGTGTTTTTTATTCTCACCGTGGCGGCGGCCGAGTCGGCCATTGGGCTGGCCATTCTGGTGGTCTTATTTAGAAATCTGAAGACGGTTGAGGTGGAACGCCTCGACACGCTGAAAGGCTAGCCGATGGTTGCTGTCTATCTCATTGCCGCATTGGCACCTCTTGTAGGGGCGATCGCTGCGGGCCTTTTTGGACATCGCCTCGGCCGAGTCCGCAGCCACCAGGTCACGATTGCCGGGGTAGCGGTGTCGCTCATCGCATCGCTCGTGGTGTTTTTCGATGTACTGCAGGGCGGGGTCTTTAATGGCACGGTCTATACCTGGGCCACCATTGGCGGGCTGAAGCTAGAGGTGGGCTTTCTCATCGACACCCTCACCGCCACCATGATGGTGGTGGTGACCTCCGTCTCGCTTGCCGTCCATGTCTACACCATTGGCTACATGGAAGAAGACCCGGGGTACCAGCGGTTCTTCAGTTACATCTCGCTTTTTACCTTCAGCATGCTCATGCTCGTCATGAGCAACAATTTTCTGCAACTCTTCTTTGGCTGGGAGGCGGTGGGGCTCGTGTCCTACCTGCTTATTGGCTTCTGGTACAAAAGACCTACCGCGATTCATGCCAACCTTAAAGCGTTCTTGGTCAATCGGGTGGGCGACTTCGGTTTCATTCTCGGCATTGGGCTGCTCCTCGCCTACGCCGGAAGCCTGAATTATGCGGAGGTCTTTACCGCCCGCGATGCGCTGTCTACCCAGACCATCTCGCTGATCCCCGGGCAAGACTGGTCACTCTTAACCGTGGCCTGTATCTGCCTGTTTATTGGGGCTATGGGAAAGTCGGCCCAGTTTCCTCTGCACGTCTGGCTGCCTGACTCTATGGAAGGCCCTACGCCCATCTCGGCCCTTATCCATGCAGCCACCATGGTGACGGCGGGTATCTTTATGGTGGCGCGCATGTCGCCACTCTTTGAACTCAGCGATACCGCGCTGATGGTTGTGATGGTCATTGGTTCGATCACCGCATTATTCATGGGCTTTCTCGGTATTGTTCAGAACGACATCAAGCGGGTGGTGGCCTATTCCACGCTCTCCCAATTGGGCTATATGACAGTCGCGCTCGGGGCCTCGGCCTACTCAGTGGCCGTCTTTCATCTGGTCACCCATGCCTTCTTCAAGGCCTTGCTCTTCCTGGCGGCCGGCTCGGTCATTATTGGTATGCACCACGAGCAAGACATGCGGCATATGGGGGGGCTCTGGAAGAAAATGCCCATTACCTATACCGTCTCGCTCCTGGGTTCGCTTGCCCTCATCGGCGCGCCGCTCTTCTCGGGCTTCTATTCTAAGGACATGATCATTGAGGCGGTGCGTGCCTCTACCCTTGCGCCGGCTCAGGCGGTCTACTTCATGCTATTGGCGGGGGTTTTCGTTACCGCCTTCTACAGCTTCCGCATGTTCTTCCTCGTCTTTCATGGCAAGCCCCGGTGGGGGCATGGTGGTCATGGTGGGCACGGAAGCCAGGGTCATGGTCATCATGTCCCGCATGAGTCGCCCTGGGTTGTCACCGGTCCGCTCATCTTCCTGGCGATCCCCTCGGTCTTTCTTGGGGGTCTGGCCATCGGGCCCATGCTCTTTGGCGACTTCTTCGCCAACGTGATTACGGTATCTCCTACGCATCCCGCGATGGCCGTCTTGGCGAGCCACTACCACGGGGCCTGGGCGCTTGCGCTCCATGCGGTGCAGACCTGGCCCTTCTGGCTTGCGCTTGCCGGCGTGGTTCTCGCCTATCTCTTTTATATTGTTGTGCCCTCTGTGCCCGAGGCCATTCGTGGCACGTTCGCCCCTTTACATCGACTGCTGGTGGAGAAGTACTACCTCGACCAGTTCAACGCCTTTGTCTTTGCCGGTGGCGCACGGCGTCTCGGTACCGGCCTCTGGCAGCGTGCTGACCAGGGCGTGATCGACAGCTTTATGGTCAATGGATCCGCCCGGGTGGTGGCCCTCGTGGCGGGCATTCTGCGCTTAGGCCAGACCGGCTTCTTGTACCACTATGCCATTGCAATGATCCTGGGCGTGGCCCTTCTCCTCTGGTGGTTCGCGCCGATGCCGATGTCGGCGGTGCCTGCCAATTAATGGCCGTCCCGCGTCCCTTCTATGACTGAAACTGCTCCCCCTCTTCTTCTCATGGCCTCCGTGCCATGGCTTTCGCTCTCCATATGGCTGCCGATTCTTGCTGGTGTGGCAGTCGCTGTCTACGGCCGTGACCGCCATTCCCCTGCTGACCAGCTATTGATTAAGAAGCTTTCCCTGGGCGCCGCTCTGCTCGGACTTCTGGTTACCCTGCCGCTGGTTTTTGGCTTTGACGCCAGCCACGCCGGTTTCCAGTTTGCAGAACGCGCGGTCTGGATCTCGCGCTTCAATATCCAATATCTCTTGGCGGTCGATGGCCTGTCGGTCTGGTTTGTGCCGCTCACGGCGCTCATTACGGTGGTGGTGATCTTGGCCGGCTGGGAGTCTATCCAAGACCGGGTTGCGCAGTACATGGGCAGCTTTCTGATTCTGTCGGGCCTCATGGTGGGCGTCTTTTCTGCCCTCGATGGCCTGTTGTTCTATGTCTTTTTTGAGGCAACGCTGATTCCCATGTACCTCATTATTGGTATCTGGGGTGGGCCACGGCGTGTCTACGCGGCTTTTAAGTTTTTTCTCTACACCCTGCTTGGCTCATTGCTCACGCTGGTTGCCATTCTCTATCTCTATACCGCCTCCGGTAGCTTTGAGGTGCTCGCCTGGCATGCGCTGCCGCTCTCTCTAGAGGCGCAGGTACTGGTCTTTCTCGCCTTCCTAATGGCCTTTGCTGTGAAGGTACCGATGTGGCCGGTACACACCTGGTTGCCCGATGCCCACGTTGAGGCGCCTACCGGCGGGTCGGTGGTCCTTGCGGCGATTATGCTCAAGCTCGGCGCCTATGGCTTTCTGCGGTTCTCCCTGCCTATCGCCCCAGATGCCTCCCATGAGTTGGCCTGGCTCATGATCACCTTATCCCTGGTGGCGGTGGTCTACATTGGCTTAGTCGCCCTGGTGCAGCAGGATATGAAGAAGCTTGTGGCCTACTCGTCGGTCGCACACATGGGATTTGTGACGCTGGGATTCTTTCTCTTTAGCCCCCTGGGCGTGCAGGGCGCGATTGTGCAGATGGTCTCCCATGGCTTTGTCTCGGGTGCCATGTTTCTCTGCATTGGGGTGCTCTACGACCGCATGCATACCCGACAGATCGCCGATTACGGTGGGGTTGTGAACCGCATGCCCAAATTTGCGGCCCTCTTTGTCTTGTTTGCCATGGCCAATGCCGGTCTGCCCGCCACCAGTGGCTTTGTGGGTGAATTTATGGTCATTCTTGCCGCGGTGAAGTTTGATTTCTGGATCGGGCTGCTTGCGGCTACCACCCTCATCTTTGGGGCGGCGTACACCCTCTGGATGGTCAAGCGGGTCATCTTTGGAGAGGTGGCCAATGACCACGTCAACGAACTGAAAGACACCAATACGCGGGAGTTCAGCCTGTTGCTTCTATTGGCATTCTTTGTCTTGCTAATGGGTCTGTGGCCCGCCCTCTTCACCGACCTCATGTCGGTCTCCGTCGATGGCCTGCTGCGTCATGTATCGGCCTCTAAACTTCCCATTTAAGGGCTCTTAAGGGCGCTCCTGTCTATGACCTTCTCTGCACTTAACCTCGCAACCATCGCCCCCGAGATTGCCCTCTTGGGGCTCATGGCCGTGGTCTTGCTTCTTGAGGTCTTCAGTCGCTCGCGTGCCCTGATGCTCATGCATCTGGTGAGTGTGGGCGGGCTTGTGCTCATTGGCCTATGGCAGGCTGCGGCCTCCGCGTCTATTGTGCCCACGGTGGGCATGAATGGCCTCACCGTAGTTGACCCCATGTCTGCGCTATTAAAGGCGGGCTCTGCTTTTGCGACCGCAGGCTGCCTTGTCTATGCCCGCGAATACCTGCAGCAGCAACGTATGGGCTTTGGGGAGTTTCATCTCTTTGCCCTCTTCGCGGCCCTGGGGCAGTTCGTGATGATCTCGGGCAATCATCTGCTCACCATCTATTTGGGCATCGAACTGCTGTCTCTGGCCTTGTATTCGGCAGTCGCGTTGCGTCGAGACAGTGTGGTCTCTGTTGAGGCGGCAATGAAATATTTTGTGCTCGGGGCGCTCGCCTCGGGCTTCCTGCTCTATGGCATGTCCATGATTTATGGGGCTACCGGTTCCCTAGAAATCACGGCTATCGCCGACAAGCTCTCCGGTGGCGGCGCAGAACGTCTGCCCATGGTCTTTGGTACGGTCTTTCTGGTGGCGGGTCTCGCCTTTAAGCTCGGGGTCGTGCCGTTTCATATGTGGGTACCCGATGTGTATCAGGGGGCACCCACCGCCACCACACTGCTCATCGGTGCCGCGCCAAAATTTGCGGCCTTCGCCATCACTATTCGCCTGCTGGTCTCGGGCCTGCTGGGTGTGGCCGCCGATTGGCAGCAGATGCTGCTGGTGCTCTGTGTGCTTTCGTTGGTGGTGGGCAATTTTGTGGCCCTGGTGCAGACCGATCTGAAGCGCATTCTTGCCTACTCCACCATCGCCCACATGGGCTTTATGCTGCTGGCCATTGCCTCGGGCGTGGTGGGCGAACAGGCCGGTGGTGCGGTCGATGCCTATG
>JBEDFV010000223.1:0-4265 GCA_041175005.1 Pseudomonadota bacterium | reverse complement strand
GTGGGCAGGATGGCGAAGAAAAATCGTTGCCGGTGCCATGGGCGGAATGGCTGGAACTGGCGGAATGGGCGGGGCGGAGTCCGGGGTCATGGCTGCAGAGAAAAATGATCAAACCCCCCTGCCGGCGCCCACTCGGGTGCGAGCCGCCTTCCCTGCGCGTCGAGCCAGACCACGGGCTCTGCCGTCAGAGAATTGTCGGCCCCAGCGCAGACGGTACCAATCGGGGTGAGGGGGAGTTGCAGCGCCTGCCCGAGACGCAGGACCTCAGCGGTGGCCGCCTCCGGCGCGGCAAAGAGGAGTTCGTACTCATCCCCGCTTGCAGCCGCCTGCCTGCATGCCTGCAGAAGGCTAAGATCGTCCCGGTTCATGGCCGTACGCACCAGACCACCCAGGCAATCGGCAAGGGCTGGCAGTGAGATTTCGACAAAGAGCCCTGCGCCAGGCCCCAAGGCCTGCGCGCGCTGCCGGCTCGCATGGACCAGATGGCCCAGTTCGCTCGATAGGCCATCGGAGATGTCGATCGCCGCATGGGCCAGCCCGCGCAGTGCCTGGCCCAGGGCTATTCGGGGCTGCGGCCAGAGCAGCTTTTCTGCAAAGACCCGTTGCGCAACCGCCGCCTGGCCATCACCGAGGGTGCCAGAAACCCAGAGACGGTCTGCAGGCGTCAGCCCATCGCGGCGCAGCGCCTTTCCCATGGGTACAAGGCCCAGGGCCGTGACCGTAAAGGATTCCGGCCCCACTGGGTCGTTGGCGAGGCCAACCGTGTCGCCTCCCACCAGGGCAATCTGGTGATGGGTGGCGAGGGCCGACATTCCTGAAGCAAAGGCCGCAAGCCACTCTGGCCGGGGTACGCGCAGCGAGGCCGATAGGGTAAAGGCCCAGGGTTGTGCCCCCATAGCGGCGAGATCAGAGAGGTTGACAGCAAGCACCTTGTGGCCGAGGGCCTGCGGATCCACATCGGGCCAGTAGTGCCGCCCCTCGACCAGAGTGTCGGTCGTGACCACAATCTGCTGGCCCGCAGGCACAGGGGCAAGAAGGGCGGCATCGTCGCCAATGCCAAGGGCCTGGGAATGATCCAGGGCCGGGCCCCGAGGACAGATGTCCTTGAAAAACGTATGGATGAGGGCGAACTCACCCATGAGGCGGTTCGTGGGGCCTGAGGCTCGGCCAGAGCCGATCGAGGACCCCATTGATGTAGCGGTGCCCCTCATTGCCCCCTAGGGACTTGGCAAGCTCCACCGCCTCGTTGATCACCACACGATAGGGCACCTCGGGGTGGGCGCTGAGCTCGTAGGTAGCGAGAAGCAAAATGGCATGCTCTACCGGGGAGATTTGGGCCAGAGGCCGGTCGAGCTGCGACGCAAACTGCGCCCGTAACTGCTCGGCCTGCCGGGCCGCGCCGAGAAAGCAGGCCTGAAAATATTCCTGGTCACTATTCGCAAAGTCTTCGGATTCACGCAGAAATGCCTCGACGGCACCCAGGTCCTGGGCGGTGAGAAGCCATTGGTAGAGGGCCTGAACGGCAATCAGGCGGGAGAGACGACGGGCGCTGCGTCGTCGTGGATCAGTCCGGTTCACCGTTCTCGCCTAGATGTTCATCGATGGCCAGAAGCAGATTAGCCATCTCAATGGCCACCAGGGCTGCCTCCCTGCCCTTTATAGGGGCCCGCTCATGGGCCTGGTCTTCGGTCTCGGTGGTGAGAATGGCATTGGCCACGGGCAGATGAAATTCTTGGCTGATGCGCGAGACGCCCGCCGCGGACTCCTGGCAGACGAGCTCAAAATGATAGGTCTCCCCACGAATGACCGCCCCGAGCGCCACCAAGGCATCGAACTGGCCGGTCTGGGCCAACTGGCTCAGCGCCAGAGGGATCTCGAGCGCACCGGGTACGGTGACCACCACAACATCTTCGGGGAGAACGCCCGATTCTTCTAGGGCCTCTAGGCAGGCGCTTTCGAGACGCTCGGTGACCTCGGTATTAAACCGTGAGACCACCAGACCAATCCGCATCTCTGCGCCGTTCGTGTCTGGTTCAAATCGAAGCTCTGGCATGGCATTAGATCCTATCAAGGGGCTGGTAGCCGGTGACCTCAAGGCCGAAGCCGGCCATGCTGGGCATCTTGCGTGGCTTGGCGAGCAGACACATACGCCCGACACCCAAGGTCTTGAGAATGGTAGCCCCCAGGCCATAGGTACGTAGGGCCTGGCTTGAGGCGGGCGACGGGGGTACGGCCGAGGTGCGCTCCCCGCGCAATTGGGCAAAGTAGGTCTCTGAAGACGGGGCACAGTTGAGCATGACCAAGACCCCACAGCCACGGTCGGCAATTGCCCGGACCGCAGCACCGATCGACCAGCTATGTCGCACCGGGGGGGACGGGTTCTGCAGGTCGATCCAGTCTAGAAGGCTCGTGGGCTCATGCACCCGCACCAAGGTATCGCGATGGGGCTCTGGCGCTCCAAGCACCAGCGCGATGTGTGGCTGGCCGACTGCGCGGTCTTTAAAGGCGTGGAGCTGCCAGTGCTTATCGAGCAGCTGCACCTGTTGAGTCGCCACCTCTTCGACCAGGCTCTCATGGGCACTGCGGTGGGCAATCAGGTCGGCAATGGTTCCCACCTTCAGCCCGTGCTGGGCCGCAAAGGGCAGGAGGTCTGGTAGCCGCGCCATGGAGCCGTCTTCATTGAGAATTTCACAGATCACGGAGGCGGGGGTGCGCCCGGCCAGGGCCGCCAGATCGCAGCCCGCCTCGGTATGGCCCGCACGGGCAAGTACCCCGCCCGGCTGGGCCATGAGCGGAAAGATATGGCCTGGCTGTACCAGGTCGTCGGGTCGCGCCTCCTTGGCTACGGCCGCCTGCACGGTGCGGGCCCGGTCGGCTGCGCTAATGCCCGTCGTAACCCCTTGGGCCGCCTCAATCGACAAGGTAAACGCAGTGCCATGGGAAGACCGGTTCTGATTCACCATGAGCGGCAGATTGAGCTGCCTGCAGCGCGCCTCAGTGAGGGTCAGGCAGATGAGGCCCCGACCGAACCGGGCCATGAAATTGATCGCCTCGGGGGTAATGGCATCGGCGGCCATTACAAGATCGCCCTCGTTCTCGCGGTCTTCATCGTCCACGAGAACCACCATGCGACCGACCCGGATCTCTGCGATCAGGGCCTCGGTGGAGGCAAGGCCGGCGGGAGACTCCGATGCCAGATGCTTCACGATAGCCCCGCCTTCGAGAACTGCCCGGTAGCCCGCCACGACTCTAAGATACGGGCCACCTGCCGCGCAATCGGGTCGACCTCGACATTGACACGATCCCCGGGCCGCAGATACTGCAAGACGGTATGGGCCCAGGTATGGGGGATAAGGTTGATCTCAATCACGGGGCCCTCTGGCTCGTCGTGCACGGCGTTTACCGTGAGGCTCACACCGTGCAAGGCGATGGATCCTTTTTCCGTCACAAAGGGCGACAGAGAAACGGGCAGGCAGGCCACGAAGTGCACACTCTCATCGACGGTGTCCATCGACAAAATCTGCCCGGTGCCGTCCACATGGCCTGAGACCATATGGCCCCCGAGCCGGTCGCCGACCCGCATGGCTTTTTCGAGATTGACGGGCCCAGGCTGATCGAGCCCCACCGTGCGGTTGAGGCTCTCACGCGAGATATCCACCGCAAAGCCCGTTGCGGAGGGGTCGATCACCGTCATACAGGCCCCATTGATGGCGATGGAATCGCCAGCCTGTACGTCGGATGAATCCAGCCCGCCCCACAACACGCGAAGCCGTAGCCCCTGGGCATCGGAGTATTCGGTACGCTGGGGCCCCACCAGGGCCGACTGGGGCATTACCGAGGCAATCTGGCCCATGGCCTGCACAATTCCTGTAAACATACCCGGCAGTGTACTGATTCAGCGCAAGAGCCGAAGCCGCAGGCCATCCCCCACGGCAACCGCCTCGTGCAATTTCCAGCGGGGGGCATCGTTGGGGGTCGCGAGTCCATCAATACCGAAGGCCAGGGGCAGGCCCTCGCCTAAGAGCACCGGAGCCATGTAGACCAGCAACTCATCGGCAAGGCCCGCGGAGAGAAACTGCCCTACGAGTCTCGGGCCGGCCTCCAGGTGGAGTTCATTGACCTCGCGCAGGGCCAGCTGATGCAGCAGGTCTTCGAGGTCAAGACCGGGCCTGCGGTGGGGCTGCTCGCCTGACCGCACGGGCGCGCGCTTGGTATGCAAAAACGCCACGCCGCGGGCGAGCAGGCGCTGGCCGGTGGCGCTGGAG
>JBEDFV010000222.1:0-2878 GCA_041175005.1 Pseudomonadota bacterium | reverse complement strand
AAACCACACAAGCCGACACTACTCCCTTTTTTTACGACGCCCAGGGTCTTGAGGCGCTCAACCAGAAGATGTTGCAGATGGCCCAGGACCTTGGCGCTACCGACGCCTCGACCGAGGTCTCCGAGAGTTCGGGGCTTTCTGTCACCGTACGTATGGGGGCCCTAGAAACACTGGAACATACCCGCGACCGTGGGGCCAGCGTCACGGTCTATCTCGGCCAACGGCGGGGCCATGCCACCACCTCAGATCTCTCAGACCGCGCCCTGCACGATGCGGTGAAGAAGGCGATTGATATCGCGAAGTACACCGCGGAGGATCCCTTTGCAGGCCTTCCAGAGGCTCGTGATATTGCCCGAGGCCCACATGCCGACCTTGACCTTTTTCATGCCTGGTCGGTGAGTCCGAAGGAGGCCACAGAGATGGCCAAAGAGGCAGAGGCTGCCGCCCGCGCGGTAGACCGCCGTATTCGTAACTCAGATGGTGCCAGCGTATCTGCGAGCCACGGCCAATTCTGTTCGGCCAATAGCCGTGGATTTATGGGCGGCTACCCCTACAGCCGGCACTTTCTCTCGGTGGCGCCCATCGCGCAGGAAAAATCTGTCATGCAGCGGGATGACTGGTACACCACGAGTCGAGACCCGGCAGAGCTAGCCGCCCCAGCCGAGATCGGGCGCTATGCGGCACATCGGGCATTGTCGCGCCTCGGTGCGCAGCGGGTCTCAACACAGCAGGTTCCTGTGGTCTTTGAGGCCCCGGTGGCTGTGGGCCTCTTAGGCGCCCTGGTGCAGGCGCTCTCTGGTTCGGCCCTCTATCGCAAGGCAAGTTTCCTTCTCGATAGCCTTGGTCAGCAGATTCTTCCGGAGGACATAAGCCTGATCGAAGATCCGTTTATTCCGGGGGCGAGCGGCAGCACCCCGTTTGATGACGAGGGGGTACGCGTGCAGTCGCGCCGGGTGATCGATCAGGGCCGTGTGGGTGGATATTTCTTGTCGACCTACTCCGCGCGAAAGCTCGGCATGCCTACGACAGGCAACGCAGGAGGCTCGCATAACCTGAGCCTCGTAAGCGCCAAGAAGCCCCCAGCCGATGGGCTGAAGGGACTCCTTCGACTCATGGATCGGGGCCTTCTTGTCACCGAGGTGATGGGTCAGGGGGTTAACGGCATTACGGGTGATTATTCCCGTGGGGCTTTTGGCTACTGGGTGGAGAAGGGGGAGATTCAGTACCCGGTGGAGGAGATTACGATTGCCGGCAATCTGCGTGAGATGTATCGGGGCCTGGTAGCGGTGGGGGGAGACACCCTCAACCGCGGAAATAAGACCATGGGCTCAGTACTGATTGATCGGATGACTATTGCCGGCTGCTAGTAGGGTGCGTCTTTTGCCTGGTGTCGAAGGAGCCTGACCGCGCGATTGACTGAGGCCGTAAGCCGTACGCGCCGCAGGACATCTGCCAGGTGGTCTCGGCCGCGGACCTCAAGCACCACCTTGAGGGTGGAAAACCCGCCCCCGCGGCGTTCGATCGTGAGATCGATGATATTGGCGTCTGAGGCAGAAATGGCGCCTGCCACCTTGGCCAGAGCACCGGGAGCGTCTTTGACGTCCACATGCAGATGGGTCTCAAAGGTGCGATAGATAGGGTCACCCCAGATAATGTCGGCCCATCGATTGGGGTCCTTGGGTCGTTGCCGTCGGGCGTATCCGCAGCTCGCACGGTGTATCAGCAGGCCTGCACCACCGCGCATATAGCCCCAAGAGTTATCGCCCGCAATCGGATGGCAGCAGGCCGCGTACTGCACGGCAGTTCCCTCAGACCCATTGACCGTGATGCCGAGATCGTGCTGCGCGGTAAGGTGCTCCATAGAGAGTCGCAGGGCCTGCTCCGCCACAGGGGAGAGTCTGCGCGCCCGTGGTTGCCCCTCAGACTCACTTCCCGCCGGACCCGGAAGCAGCCTGCGGGCGGCCACATTGGCCAGAAGGTGTCCAAGTCCAATGGCCTCGAGTAATCCTTCTCGGTTGTTGGCGGGAATCTCATGAAAAAACTGAGACCAGTTGAGGTCTGGGTCATCGACTCCGTGACTGCCCAGGGCCTTGAGTGCGGTATCGAGCAGTCGACGCCCGAAGGCCACTGCCCGCTCCCGTGTGCTGGTCTTGAGGTTGTATCGAATCTGTGACCGTGCCCGTGCGGTCCGTACGAAGCCCAGCCATCCCGGGTGTGGGGTGGCCGTGGGCTGCGTGACGACCCGGACCACATCGCCGTTACGCAGCTCGGTATCGAGTGGTTTGACCTCGTTGTTGATCATGGCGCCTGTGCACTGGTTGCCGACATCGGTGTGCACCATGTAGGCAAAGTCGACGGGTGTGGATCCCTTGGGTAGTTCGCGAATTTCCCCTGTGGGGGTGAAGACATAGATGACATCGGGGAAGAGGTCGATCTTGATATGGTCGAGAAAGTCCTTTGGGTCTCGCGACTGCACCGACAGCAGCGACTGCATCCACTCGTGGGCCTTGCGTTGCAGGGGGGTCACCGAGGCGGCATGCTCTTTGTAGAGCCAGTGGGCAGCCACGCCAGCCTCCGCCATCTGGTGCATCTGATGGGTACGGATCTGGAATTCCAAGGGGGCACCATGGGGCCCCACGACCACGGTGTGCAGCGACTGATACCCATTGGATTTGGGCAGCGCAATGTAGTCTTTAAACTTGCCGGGCACCGGCTTAAAGAGCGCATGCAGGGCCCCAAGCGCGACATAGCATTCTGGGATCGTGGGCACATAGACACGAAATCCATAGATGTCCAGGACCTCGGCGAAACTCAGCCGCTTCTCTTTCATCTTCAGATAGATCGAATAGAGGCTCTTGGTGCGGCTGGTGACTTCTGC
>JBEDFV010000221.1:0-3262 GCA_041175005.1 Pseudomonadota bacterium | reverse complement strand
CCGTCGATGACCTGGCTGAGCTCGTGAAAGAAGGGGTACAGGCCCGCCAACATGCGGTAGGCCATGCCGAGGCCATCATCGACCACGGCGTGCAGTCCTACCTGCAATGGAAATCGGTGCGAGCGCAGGTGCCGCTCATTAAGTCACTCACCGCCCATGCGGAGAAGTTGCAGAGTCTAGAGTTACAGCATGCCCAGCGACTCCTGGCCCGAGGCGAGCCGGTGGAAGACGTCTTAAAAGCGCTCGCCCACAGCATGTCGCAAAAGCTCTTGCACGGCGCCTATGCCAGCCTGTCGAGCCCCGATGTACAGACCCGCGATCGGGCGGCCGAGATGCTTCCAGAGCTCTTTGGCTTTGATCTGCCGCCGCCCCCCAATCGCCCTCATTAGACGCTAAAGGCCCGCGCAGATGAAGTCGAGCCTGCTGACAAAGCTGCAGCAGATCCAAGATCGCTTTGCGGTTATCGAGGCTCAGCTCTCGAGCCCCGAAATCGCCAATGACATGAATGAGTTTCGTAAGCTCTCCAAAGAACGGGCCGAGATTGCGCCCGTGGTGGAGGCCTTCGTTGGCCTACAGGCCACGGAAAAGGACCTCAACGAGGCGGAGTCGTGGCTGACCGACCCGGAGCTCAAAGACTTTGCCTACGATGAGGTTGCCCGGCTACGCACGAGCATTGAGGGCCAAGAAGATGCGCTACAAAAGCTGCTGCTTCCGAGAGACCCCAATGACGAGCGCGATGTCATTTTGGAAATTCGTGCCGGCACCGGTGGTGACGAGTCGGCGCTTTTTGCAGGCGATCTGCTCCGCATGTATCTGCGCTATGCCGAACGCAACCGTTGGCAAAGCGAGATCCTCTCGGCCAATGCCTCCGATTTGGGAGGCTACAAAGAAGTGGTGGTCCGACTCACCGGCGACCGTGTCTATTCCCGGCTGAAGTTCGAGTCTGGCGGCCATCGAGTGCAGCGTGTACCCGAGACCGAGGCCCAAGGCCGCATTCACACCTCAGCCTGCACAGTGGCGGTGCTGCCGGAGGCCGACGAATTGGCTGAGGTGGTCTTCACGCCTGATGAACTGCGCATCGATGTCTTTCGCGCCTCAGGCGCCGGCGGCCAGCACGTCAACAAGACGGAGTCTGCGGTGCGTATTACCCACCTTCCAACCGGCATCGTGGCGGAGTGCCAGGACGACCGAAGCCAGCATAAAAACAAAGAAAAGGCGCTGAAGGTATTGGCCGCGCGGGTGCGTGACCGACAGGCGGCTGCGCTGCAGCAGCAAGAGGCCTCCGCACGCAAGCTGATGATCGGCTCCGGCGATCGGTCAGAGCGCATTCGCACCTACAACTTTCCGCAGGGCCGTATCACCGACCATCGAATTAACCTCACCCTCTACAAGATCGACCAGATCATGGACGGCGACTTGGCAGAACTTAACCAGGCCCTCGTGGCCGAACACCAGGCCGAACAGCTCTCGGCCTTGGCAGACTAACCGCTCCGCCTCCCTGGCCTAGCGCTGGCTCTCTGGAGCCTGACCACCCAACGTGCAAGACCCCGACCTCCTTCGTCTGCCGCGCCAAGAGCAGTGGGCCATTCTCGAGGCGGCCACAGGGCAGCCCCGCACCTATTTTCTGCGTGAAGGTACGGAGCGCCTCGCTGCGGGGGAGCGGGCACTGATTCGTCGATGGGCCCAAGCGAGGCATCGCGGCGTGCCACTGGCCTACCTACTGGGGTTTCGCGAGTTCTATGGCCTGCGGTTCTGGGTCAACCCCTCGGTGCTCATCCCCCGGCCCGAGACAGAGTGCCTGGTCGATCACGCCCTCGCCGCAATCGTGCCGAATGCTCAGGGAACTCGGGCAACTCAGGCAACCCGGGTACTCGACCTCGGCACGGGCAGCGGCTGCATCGTCATTGCGCTGCTAAAGACCGCAACCGCTCGTGGCATACCGGTTACGGCATGGGCCACAGATGTCTCTGCACAAGCCCTCTGCACCGCCCGAAACAACGCCTGCTGGCATGGGGTCTCAATCGTGTGTCGGGAAGGCCGCTGGTTTGAGGCCCTAGGGCATGAAGCAAAAGAGGCGTCGGACGGATTTGATCTCATTGTCTCTAACCCCCCTTATGTGGCCCAAGACGATCCCCACCTGGCAGAGGAGGTGCGTGCGCACGAGCCCGTCACGGCCCTCTCAGGAACAACGCCCAATCCCCAGGGGCTTTCCGACCTCTCTGCCATCATCGCCCAGGCGAGCGCCTACCTGCGTCCGGGCGGCAGCCTTCTGCTTGAGCACGGCTGGACACAGCAGGCCGCGGTCATTCGTCTCTGCCAGGAAGCAGGGTTTGCCTCAGTCACTGGATTTCCTGACCTCTCGGGCCTGCCACGCCTGGTACAGGCTCGTCTATGATGCGAGGCTACGCGCGGCCAAAGCCGCACACACCCCCCGTTTTCCTCAACTGTTCTTGAAAGGACCCTGGCCATGGACGCCAAAGACTTTGTACACCAGACCGTCACCGACAATCCGGTGGTCTTGTTTATGAAAGGGACCGCCCAATTTCCCCAGTGTGGTTTCTCCGGACGCGCCATTCAGCTCTTAAAGTCCTGCGGCGTCACCCAGGTCGCCACCGTGAATGTCTTGGAAGATGAGGCGGTTCGGCAGGCTGTGAAAGACTATGCCAACTGGCCCACCATCCCGCAGCTCTACGTGAAGGGCGAGTTTATTGGGGGCGCTGACATCATGGGCGAGATGCACGACTCTGGAGAACTGGCCAAGCTCTTTAAAGAGGCGGGCATCGTCTCCTAGCCTGCGGGCAGTCTACCGACGCGCAGCAGGCCCAGACGCAGCCCAAGTACCAGGAGCGCCTGGGCCAAGACCACCATCATCACCATGCGTACTGCATGAAACACGGTGACAGTAGGCGGGTCTAGGCCAAGAATCTTGGCGACAATGGCCATTTCGGCAATCCCACCTGGCGCGGTGGCTATAAAGGCCACCACCCCTGAGAGACCCGCCCCCCAAGAAACGAGCAGCGCAAGGCCCAGGCCAGCCAGGCCATAGAAGAGTGTCATGACCACCGCCGCACGGGCAGCCGGGGCAAAGGCCTGTAGCTGTGCGCGATCAAACCGCTGGCCAAGGTTCCATCCCAACAAGACCTGACCAATACCCACCAGCCAGGGTGCAAGCCGAGAGTCGGGCAGCCACCAGACCGCCACAGCAAGGGCCACCGCAAGCGGTCCGAGCACCCAAGGGTTGGGCAGGCGCAGACGGCCCAAT
>JBEDFV010000220.1:0-6212 GCA_041175005.1 Pseudomonadota bacterium | reverse complement strand
CTCCGCGTTTGGGTGGAGTAGCCTTTTCTTTCAGACCGTGGTGGTGGCGTTTGCGAGTTATCTCGCCTGGTTCTGGATGTTGCGGCATTACCTCGCGTCGCGACTTGGGGCCCTCTCGTTCCTCACACCACTTTTCGGGGTGGCCCTAGGAGTGTGGCTTTTGCAGGAACCCCTAACAGTGCATTTTCTGGTGGGGTCCGCCCTCGTTATTGTTGGCATCATTCTCGTCAGTGGCTACGAGGGGCTTAGGGCAGCCCGTGCGCGGTTCTTCCCGGGCTAAGGCGGTGCGGGTCACCGGGCTTATTCTTGCGGGCGGCGAGGGCCGTCGTGTTGGTGGTGAAGATAAGGGCCTGCTCCCCTACCGCGGTCTGGCGCTGATCGACCATGTCTTGGCACGCCTGGAGCCGCAGGTAACGGGCCTGATAATTAGCGCGAATCGCTCCCACACCGATTATCTGCAGCGCGGCGTTACTGTCCTTGAAGATCGATTTCCCGGATACCTTGGCCCGATGGCAGGTATTGCAACGGGGCTTTCCCACTGCGAGACCGACTGGATGCAGCTGGCCCCGTGCGATGGCCCCCACCTTCCCACAGATCTTGTGGCGCGCCTGACTGCGGCGCGGCTCAGATCCTCTCTGGTCGTGGTACCTGTGTCGCACGACCTCAACGGGCAGCGCTCACCGCAGTACCCCTTCATGCTCGTGCATCGGTCGCTTGCCCCGTCTGCGGCAGACTACCTACTGGCGGGCCGTCGTCGTCTGCGTGACTGGGCCGAGGCCCATCGCCCGGCCTACTGTCTTTTTCGCCGCGAGGCCGACCCCAGGGCGTTCTGCAACCTCAACACGCACGCGGCCATTGGGGGTCTCGAGGGCGACACAGCGTTTCTCACCCCGGGTGTTATCGGCCCGACATAAACTTCGGGTATTCTCGGGTTTACCCCAACTTCTGGCCTAAGGTACTCCTGGGCCCCCAGTTTTTTCTTCCGTGAGACAGTCCTTTATGACATCAAATTCTCTTGCAGGCCTGCGCGGCCTGGTGATGGGTGTGGCCAATGACCACAGCATTGCAGCGGCCGTGGTCCAGTCCTTATCGGCCTCTGGTGCCCAGGTGGTGGCGAGCTGCTTAAACGCAAAGGCGGAGCCCTTTGCCAAGAAAGTCACCGATCCGCTCGGCGTTGCGCTGCTTCAGTGCGATGTGGAGCAACCGGGGGCGCTTGAGGCATTTGTTGCTCAGGCGGCTGAGGAACTCGGCGGCTTTGACTTTGTGGTGCATTCGATTGCCTGGGCGCCTTTACAAGATCTGCATGGCCCGGTCATTGACAGCTCGCGCGAAGGGTTTGCCCGGGCAATGTCTATTTCCTGCCATTCATTTGCGGAATTGGCCCGACTGGCTGTGCCCCACATGTCGAAAGGGGGCAGCCTGGTCACCATGACCTATCACGGTGCCGAAGAGGTGGTACCCCACTATGGCCTCATGGGCCCCGTAAAGGCCGCCTTGGAATCGATGGTCCGTTATCTCGCTGCCGAGCTCGGCCCGAAAAATATCCGGGTGCATGCGGTCTCGCCAGGCCCCGTGCCGACGCGAGCTGCCTCGGGTATTGCAGACTTCGATGCCCTGATGAAGGAAGTTGCCCAGAAGAGCCCGCTGCGTAGGCTTGTGTCGACAGAAGAGATTGCCCATCTCACGCGGTTTCTCTGTAGCCCCGAGTCCTCGGGTATGACAGGCCAGACCATCTATGTCGATGGCGGCTATTTCATGATGGCTTAACGAACCTTTCACAACAAATGAAAAAAACCCATGGACGAGATTGTTGAGGCCCCTCCCGTAGTCGCTTCGGCCCGATACGATGCCCAGGCGCAGTTTGAGGCCTTCATCGCGGCGGCCCGCGCCCTAGAGCCAATTACCTGTGGGGTGGTTCATCCGTGTGATGCTGTAAGTCTGAAGGGCGCGATAGATGCAGCGGAGGCTGGACTCATCGATCCGGTGCTCATCGGGCCAAAGGCCAAGATCCAGGCCACGGCCGAGCAGATTGCCGTGAGCCTTGCGGGTATTCGGGTGGTTCCCGCCCTGCACAGCCACCACGCGGCGAGTGTTGCGGCAGAGATGGCAACCCGCGATGAGCTCGAGGGCCTGATGAAGGGAAGCCTGCATACCGATGAGTTTATGCATGCTGTCCTTGCAGAACGCACACTGCGCACCGTGCGCCGCATGAGTCAGATCTCACGATTTGATGTGCCGCTCTATCACAAGCCCTTGTTTATTACAGATCCCGCATTGAACATTCGCCCCGGGCTAGCGGAGAAAGGCGATATCGTGCAAAACGCGGTGTCCCTTCTGCATATGTTGGGTGTTGAGCGGCCGAAGGTGGCCATTCTGTCTGCGGTAGAGACAATCAATCCGCATCTTGTGTCTACCCTGGACGCTGCTGCCCTCTGCAAAATGGCAGATCGCCGCCAGATTCAGGGGGCAGACCTCGATGGACCACTGGCCTTTGATAACGCCATTTCGGCAGAGGCCGCCCGTGTGAAGGGCATCTCTTCTTCGGTTGCGGGCGATGCCGATATTCTTGTGGTCCCCGATGTCGAGAGTGGCAACATGCTTGTGAAGCAGCTGGAGTATCTTGCCGGTGCCGCTGGCGCCGGAGTGGTGCTCGGTGCTCGTATTCCCATGGCGCTTACGAGCCGCGCCGATCCGCCACGCTCGCGTGTGGCTGCGGCAGCGATGGTGAAGCTCGTGGCCCATGCCTACCGACGTCAGCGCCCCTAGTCTGTGCCCGCACTGCCTTATCAGGAGAGATGGGCGGCCCTCTCCGTCAATATCGGTTCTTCGAGCCTCAAGTACGCCCTCTATGCCATTGCGGCGGGCCGGCTAGACCCAATCGCCCGGCTGCGGGGCAGCTATGAGCGGCTCGATGCAGCGGGTCAGGCAGCAGCGCTGCGCGACCTCACCGATCGACTTGCGGCCCAGTCTGTTCGCCCCGACAACCTGGCCTTCGTGGCCCATCGGATTGTCCACGGAGGGCGCCTTTATCGGTGCGCCACTGAACTCACAGATTCGGTGCTCTCTGCGCTCGCAGAGTTTGACAGCCTAGCGCCCCTGCATCAGCCCTTTAACCTGCAGGGGGTGGTGGCCTGCCAGACGGCCTTCCCAGGCGTACCGCAGATTGGCTGCTTTGATACGGCCTTTCATGCAGATCTTCCAGAGACGGAGACGCGGTTTGCTCTGCCAGGGCGGTTCTACGACCAGGGCATCCAGCGCTATGGATTCCATGGGTTGTCGTATCAGTACCTTGTGCGTCGGCTCGCCGAGTCGACCCCGCGTGCAGCCCAGAGAATGCTCATGGCGCACCTAGGCAGTGGGGCAAGCCTCTGTGCGGCTGTCGCGGGAAGGAGTCGGGCGACCACCATGGGTTTTTCCGCCCTCGATGGGCTCATGATGGGAACGCGATCCGGGGCTGTGGATCCGGGCGTCTTACTCTATTGGATGGCAGAAGGCAGGACCGTGCAAGAGATCACGCAGATTCTCTACAAGGAGTCTGGCCTCCTCGGGGTGTCAGCCATCTCCTCAGACATGCGCATCCTGCGGGCGTCTGCAGACCCTGCTGCCCAACGCGCCATCGACTTGTTTACGCATCGTGTGGTGCGTGAGGCCGGTGGCCTAGTGGCCCTCTTAGGGGGTCTTGATGTTCTGGCCTTCACGGGCGGCATCGGTGAGCACGATGCCCTATTGCGCGCCGAGGTCTGCAGTCGACTGGGCTTTCTGGGCATTACGCTCGATACGGCTGCCAATGCATCGGTTGCGCAGGAAATAAAGGGGGGCGGGCCGGTGGCAATTCACGCCAGCGGCAGCCCCGTTGAGGTCTGGGTCGTGGCCACCGATGAGGGCCGAGTAGCGGCCGAAGAGGCCCTTGGGCTATACTCCCAGTCTCTCGGGGTGTAGCGCAGTCTGGTAGCGCATCTGCTTTGGGAGCAGAGGGTCGGGAGTTCGAATCTCTCCACCCCGACCATGGTTGTAACCATCCAGTCGATTGCGTGGGAAGAGTCAGCCTCAACTGCCGGTAGCTCAGTCGGATAGAGCAACAGCCTTCTAAGCTGTGGGTCGGGGGTTCGATTCCCTCCCGGCAGGCCAGTTGGCAGGAGGGGTTGGTTCTACTCGGTAGGTGTCAGGGTTCGTGGTGGCCGTAGCTCAGTTGGTAGAGTCCCAGATTGTGATTCTGGTTGTCGTGGGTTCGAATCCCATCGGTCACCCCACATCTTTTACGCAGAGGGAATGAAGGTCTTGTCTCCCTGCTGCTTGCGCTCAAACTTCAAGAATTGGTAGTAGCCGCAGGTTCTTCCGTTCGGAAAAGCGCGACAGACCGAGGGCCGTGCATCGTAGATGCTGCAGCGGCGGGTCTCCAAATCCAGAAAGCCACAGACCGACTTATAGATATGGTCTTTCTGATGCCGCAGTATGCGTTCTTCAATCTTCTCCTTCTCGTCTTCAAACCGGTAGTGTCGCGTAAACCGGCTCTCGGCCTGTTTTTCAGAGACCTCAAAGTGGGCCGCCAGTCGGCTCAGGTCGGAATCCGTGACGACAATACGTGGATAGCTGCAGCAGTAGGCGGGGCATTTGCTGCAGTCGTACTTGTTCTTGGACTTTTTTGAAGAAGGCATGACGGCGCTTTTTAAGGATGAGAACCGCGTCGATTGTATAGTGAGGCCTATGCAAAAATCTCAACAAGTCTTGAAGGAAGAGGTCGCGCGGGCCGCGGTGGCAGAGCTCTCCCATGGCGTGCGTCTTGGGGTGGGCACCGGGTCTACGGTGGATTGTTTTATTGATGCCTTGGCCGCCAGCGGTCTGCGTGTCGAAGTCGCGGTGGCGAGCTCCGTGCGCAGCGAAGAGCGGCTGCGTAGCCGAGGCATTGCCGTCACACATCTTTCAGAGCTTGCCTCACCGCTAGATGTCTATGTAGACGGTGCCGATGAGATCGACCCTCGGCAATACATGATCAAAGGCGGCGGCGCCGCACTCACCCGAGAAAAGATTGTTGCCAGCGCCTCGCGTCGGTTTATTTGTATTGTCGATGTGAGTAAGCAGGTTCCGGTCTTGGGGGCCTTTCCTCTCCCCGTAGAGGTCATCGAGATGGCTGTTGTGCCCGTGTCTTGGGCCTTTGCAGCGTTGGGCGGCCAGCCCGTTCGTCGCGCAGGGGTAACAACAGACAACGGCCACCCGATTCTCGACATCCATGGACTGCGATTTGATGATCCGCCTGCCTGGGAAGATCGGCTCAACGCCATTCCAGGCATCGTCACCCATGGCATCTTCGCCCATCAGAAGGCCGATCTTGCGCTTATCGCGGGCCCTGATGGGGTGATCCGTGTCGCGTGACATCAAAATGAAATATTTCTGCAACACACTTGAAAGAATTCTCGGTTAGCCTCTGCTGTGGCTAAAACACGTTTGGGCCAGATTGGCCCCAAAGGATAGATATGAACAAGCACATCTCCTCGCAATTCGATGCAGAGCTCGAGACCATACGTACCAATGTGTTGAAGATGGGGGGGCAGGTCGAGGAGATGATCAACGCGGCCCTGCTTGGGCTCTCCTCGGGAAGTCAGGCAGCGCTCGATGAGGTCTTTCGTATCGAGAAGCTTGTCAATGCTGCGGAGGTGGAGATTGATGAGGTCTGCAACCACGTCATTGCGAAGCGCCAGCCCACGGCCTCCGACCTACGGTTTATCGTGGCCTGTATGAAGATGACCCGCGACCTGGAGCGCGCGGGCGATGAAGCCGAGAAGATGGCCCGCATGGCCATGCACTTCTATGAATCTTCGCCGACCTCATTCCCCCGCATCGACTTCACGCCCATGTCTTCGCGGGTTACCTCTATGCTGCGCCGGTCACTCGATGCCTTTGCCCGAGAGGATGAGTCTGCCTTGGCTGAGGTCATTAAGGAAGACAAGGTGGTGGATGAGTATTTCCGAAACCATATCCGCCTCCTGATTTCCTATGTGCTTGAAGATGCGCGCACGATTTCTCGCTCGATCGATATGCTCTTTTTCGCGAAGGCCATGGAGCGCATTGGCGACCATTCCAAAAACATGGCCGAGCATGTTTATTTCATGATTCGCGGCCGCGACATTCGTCACAGCGAACCGTCGGAGTAGTACGTCTCTCGCGCAGGTACTGGCAGCGTCTTCTCTAGCCGCCTCTAGTCGATCTGAGGAAGG
>JBEDFV010000219.1:0-2821 GCA_041175005.1 Pseudomonadota bacterium | reverse complement strand
ACACAGGCAGCATCGAGACCAGAGACTTCAGAAAAAGGCGTTACACCGCGCCAAAGACGCGACGGCGCATAGGCATCAGAGTCACCCATCGCATAGCCCAGCAGCATGCGATGCAGGCCAAAGACCCAGGTGTTCTGTGTGACCGCATGTCCGCCAAAGGCCGCCCGATGCGCGCCATCGAGCCCCCAACGAATATTGGCCTGGTGGATCCATCGGATCAGCAGGGGCAGTTGTTCTTCTTTCAGACCAATACGCTGCCGAATCGCGGGCACACCCAGTAAGTCGCTCACCGCGGTGGCGGTTACGCGTGACTCGGTAATGCCCAGAAGAAAATCAAGTGCGGCTGCAATTGGCAGCTGCTGACGCAATGAGCGATCGGTCATGGAGAAGGGAATCGCACGCGGGTCATCCTGCGCAGGCAGTCCGAAGACCGCCTCGATGGTTGGCGCATAGGCATTGATATCTGGAACCATGACCACCACATCGCGGGGCTGCAAAGATGGGTCGGCATCGAAGGCAGCGAGGAGCTGATCATGCAGCACCTCAACCTCCCGCTGCGGACTGTGGCAACGGTGGAATGTCAGCGACCGGTCCTGCACCGGATTGCACGGGCGCGCCAGGTCACGCGCCTCAGCCAGGGACCGTGAAAGCCGAATGTCGTCTTGCAACTGCGCCAGAAGCGTGCCCGCCCCCGCGCTCTGGAAGAGATCGATCCTCTGCAGGGGTTGTACATAAGAAGCTTCAGGAACCGCGTGTTCTAGTGCATGGAGAAGCCCGAGATAATCTCTACCTTGTTTGCCCCAGGTAGCCAGCAGAGGATGGGCGGCCTCAGACCAGTCATGCGCACTCGGGTTGATGACACAGAGAAATACCTGACTCACCTGGCCCAAGGCGCGCAGCACCTCTAGGGACTGACGCGGCAGAGACGAGACCCCGAATACAAAGACTCGCGAAGGCAGCCCTATCGGCCGCTGACGCGCATGGGCGATGGCCTTTAGAAAGGCACTATGGACAGCGGCCCGACTCGCCTGAGCCTGCGGCCCGACGTCTTCCAAGAGCGCGCGCCAGAGCGCAGCCTGCCATCGCTGTGTGGGCGGCAAGGCGCGACGGCCCTCATAGCCATGAATGAGTACATCGTCCCCCAAGGCCCAGGCATTGAGCCAGTCGGCCCGATAGACCTGATACTGATCGAAGAGGTCGGCGATCTGGTCAGCGAGTTGGTAGCGGCGACTGGCATCGTCGCTCTCCCCCAGAAATCGGCTTAAGGGCGCATAGTCCGGGTGAGACGGAAGTGCTGTAAGAAGCCGCATCAGCCGCCAGACCAGGCGATCCTTATCAAACGGCGAGACATCGGGCACCGATTCTGGGCCAAGCACGGCACGGTAAGCCTGCCAGACAAACCGCGATGGCAAAGAAAGATCAAGACAGGCCGCAATACCGAGTCCACCCTGGCCCTCTGGGGCGGGATCTGCCGCCAGCGCGAGCTTGAGCCACTGGGCCACCCCGTTGCTTTGCACGAGAATGGTCTCCTCGGCAAGCCCCGAAAGCGGGTGGCGGCGAATCCACGAGACCAGAAAATCGCGTAAGACCTCCGCCTGATTGCTATGGATCATGACGAGCCCCCGGTCTGGGCCCAGGTCACGGTCTTGGGGCATCAGAAGAGGCTCGCGGAAGAATGTGGCTTAGTCAGACTGACCCTTTGATACCGAGGCGGGGGGCGGATCGGCTGCAGACGATGTGTCAGTCGGTAGAGTCGGTAGATCGAGGTCGAGCTCTAACATGGCACGGCTGGCAATTGCCTCGGGCAGAGCCGATTTTGTGGAGACACCGAGGGTCTCAAAATGCTTGGCCTGGCTAATTAAATTGCCCCGACCCAGGTAGAGCTGCCCAAGGGCCTTGTCATAGCTTGCCTTCACCGTATCAATCTGGCGCCCAAGCGTTTCCATGGATTCTAAAAACGTGACGAGCTTGCGATAAATCTTGGCCGCGCGGTCTATCAGGTCTGCCGTGTTGTTGTTCTGCTCTTCAAAGCGCCAGAGCTGCCGCACAATATTGAGGCTTGTGAGAAGCGTGGTGGGTGTGGCCACCAAGACATTCTGCTCAATAGCATTCTGAAAGAGAGACTCATCGGCCTTCAGGGCCTCCACAAAGGCGGATTCCACAGGCACAAACATGAAGACGATCTCTGGGCTGTTGAGGCCCGGCAGATCAAAGTAACTGCGGTTTGAGAGTTCCCGAATCCGCTCCGATACAGCCGCCACATGGTCTTTCAGGGCCAGCGCCCGGGTGGGCTCATCTTCGGCGTTGACATACCGGGTATAGGCATTGAGCGACACCTTGGCATCGATCACGAGATGTTTGTTCTGGGGAAGAAAGACCACCACATCGGGCCGCTTTCGCCCCTCTTCGGTGTGAAAACTCTGCTCACGCTTGTAGTCACGGCCCTCACGCAGCCCAGACCGGTCGAGCACATTGGCCAGTACCAACTCCCCCCAGTTGCCCTGCTTCTTCACGCTCCCCTTCAGGGCGGTGGCCAATCCATGGGCCTCTTCGGTCATCTTCTGGTTGAGGTCTTTCAGGTGCGCAAGTTCCTGCTTTAGGGCGGCCTGCTGTTCTGTATCTTTCAGGTGAATCTCTTCGACCTTGGTCTTGAACTCCACCAGCCGTTCGCGCAATGGGTTGAGCAGCTGGCCAAGACTTGCCTGATTCTGCTCAGCAAACCGTTTGGTCTTCTCCTCGAGAATGTCGTTGGCAAGCGACTTGAACTGATCGGACAGGGCCACCTTGGCCTCCTGCAGCAGCGCAATTTTTTCGTCGTGCA
>JBEDFV010000218.1:0-5470 GCA_041175005.1 Pseudomonadota bacterium | reverse complement strand
GAAGAACACCCACTGGGCTTTGCCTTAGCCCAGCTGCATGGCATCTACATTCTTGCCCAGAACCGACAGGGACTCATTCTGGTCGATATGCATGCGGCCCATGAACGGATTCTGTACGAGCGCCTCAAAGCGCTTCCCCGCGGCCAGATGCAACAGTTGCTGTCGCCACTGGCCCTGGTCGCTAGCCCCCTAGAACGCGAGACCGCACAGACCCATGCGGCCGACCTCGAGGCCCTTGGCTTCTCGCTCTCACCCTTAAGCGAAGACAGTCTGGCCATTCGGGGGCTGCCCACCCTGCTTGCCCATGCCAACGCAGAGCCACTCGTACGTGACACCCTGCGCGAACTGGCGGCCCACGGCCATGCCAGTGCCGCGCAAGAATCACGGGATGCAGTACTTGCCACCATGGCATGTCACGGCGCGGTGCGGGCGCACCGAACGCTTTCCATTCCTGAGATGAACGCCCTCTTGCGGGATATGGAGAAGACCGAGCGGTCAGACCAATGTAACCACGGCCGGCCGACCTGGGTGGCCCTGGACCTCAAGACCCTCGATCGCCTCTTTTTGCGCGGCCAGTAGCGCGACGGCCGGATGATCTACTGCCTTATTGGGCCCACCGCCTGTGGCAAGTCGTCTCTTTCCATGGCCCTGGCGCAGGCGGGGAGTCTTGGCACCGTGGAGATCGTGAGCCTTGACTCTGCGCAGATCTATCGGGGGTTAGATATTGGAACCGCCAAGCCCTCGGCCGCGGAGCAGTCTCGGGTACGACACCACCTCATCGACTGTCGTGACCCGCTTGAGTCGTATTCGGTGGCGCAGTTTCTGCGCGATGCGCAGACCGCCATTGCAGAGATTAGGGCCCGTGGCCATACGCCTCTGCTTGTGGGCGGGACGATGCTGTACTTCAAAGCCCTCCGCGAGGGGATCGATGACCTGCCTGAGGTGCCCCCAGAGATACGGTCGGCGCTGGCCAAAGAGGCTGCGGAAGTAGGGTGGCCGGCGCTGCATCGTCGCCTGGCCCTGGTAGACCCCCTCACGGCCCAGCGCTTGGCGCCCCAGGACGCACAGCGCATATCGCGGGCGCTGGAGGTCTGGACCCATACCGGAAGGACCCTTTCTTCCTTTCACCGCAACATGGAAGAGCGGCCGGCCCTCTATTTCAACGCGCCGTTGTCTGTGATCGCGCTGCAGCCGGAAGACCGGCATTGGATCCATAGACGTATCGCAGAGCGCTTCACAGAGATGATGGCCGCGGGTTTTCTGCACGAGGTAGAGGGCCTCATGCAACGCAAAGAACTCCACCCCGACCTACCAAGCCTGCGCACCGTAGGCTACCGCCAGGCCTGGGCGCATCTGAGCGGCCAGACGGACCGGGCAACCTTTATAGACCAGGCCGTCGCCGCAACCCGTCAGCTCGCCAAACGCCAAATTACCTGGCTAAGGAGCTTTCACAACATGATGCGCCTTGATCCCTCGGCCCTCTCGGCAGAGACCATGCTGCAGCAGATTAGAAAGACGTGGACGGCCCCATGATGGTCTGCGACTCACCCGACTGCCTGGCCCGAACCCGCCCAATACGGTAGACCCGCTCCCCATGGGCGGTGAGCGTGGCGGCCACCTCCTCTGCCTGATCGGGGGCCACAGCGAGAATCATTCCCAGACCACAGTTAAAGACACCAAACATTTCCTCTTCAGAAATCTGGCCCTGCTCTTGAATCCAGCGCATTACGGCAGGGCGAGGCCAGGCACCGGGATCAATCTCTGCAGTGAGCGTCTCAGGGAGCACGCGCGGCAGGTTGCCCACGATCCCGCCCCCGGTAATGTGGGCCAAGGCGTGAATCTGTTGGGGGTGGGCCTTAAGCGCTGCAAGAACGGAGGCCACATAAATACGGGTCGGCGACATGACTAGGTCGGCCAGTGTCTCGTCTGGGCCTATGCCCTGGGTCGGGGCCAGACAGACCGACTGCAGCGCCTTCTGCGAGATCTCACCGCAGGTACGCTCTAGCACCGCACGCACCAGCGAATAGCCGTTGCTGTGAAAGCCACTGGAGACAAGCCCAAGAAGACAATCGCCAGCCAGAACCCGATCAGACGACAAGATGGCAGACTTCTCCACCACCCCAACGGCAAACCCCGCAAGATCGTATTCGCCTGGCGCATACATGCCCGGCATCTCCGCGGTCTCGCCCCCAATCAGCGCACAGCCCGACTGTCGACAGCCCTCGGCAATGCCCCCCACGACCGCCGCACCGACATCCACGGAGAGCCGGCCCGTGGCAAAGTAATCCAGAAAAAACAAGGGCTCAGCCCCCTGCACCAGGATGTCGTTGACACTCATGGCCACGAGATCGATGCCAATCGTCTCGTGCCGTGCAAGGGCAAAGGCCAGTTTGAGTTTTGTGCCCACCCCATCGGTGCCAGAGACCAGCACCGGCTCCCGATAGCCCTGGGGCATAGCAAAGAGGGCGCCAAAGCCGCCAATGCCCGCCATGACCTCAGGCCGCAGGGTTGCCTTGGCCAGGGGCTTGATGCGATCCACCAGGGCATCGCCCGCTTCAATATCGACGCCCGCGTCGCGGTAGGTCATGCCAGAGGATTTGGAGTTCATAGAGGCCGGAGGCGAAAATCCCGATTCTATGGCAGATCTGTCTCGCGGCCTGCCAAACCAGGCCCCCCTCTTACTGATGGAACCCCCGCTTCCTGACCTGCGCCATGGGGTCGTGGGCAGGAATCAACAGGCCCTCGACTGGCTCTCGGCCTGGATGTCTCCCACCACCGCAGAGGTATCCGCAAGGCAGGCCGCGACCACCCCTTCTGTGGGCGTTGCGCTCCCCTCGAGCCTTCTGCTCTGGGGCGCAGCAGGCGCCGGGAAGTCATTTTGGCTACAGGCCTGGGCGCTCGCGCGGCCCGGGCTGCAGGTCTACGACCTTGAAGAGGCGACCCAGGCCCAGGCCTTTTTGGCGTCGGTAGAGGCGGCCCATGTCCCACGGGTCTGGCTCATTGACAACATTGATCGCGCCTCGGCCGAGGTACAACAGGCGCTCTTTGCCCTCTTTATTGCCATCCAGCAGACCTACGGCCCAGGCTCGCAGCGGCTCGTGGCAACGGCCCGGGCCGCGCCCGCCCAGCTGGTGGACCAGCTGCGCGAAGATCTGCGTACCCGGCTCGGCCAGGGGCTTGTCTTTGAACTCCACGAACTGGATGACCAGGAAAAGCTCCAGGCCCTGCGCGAACGGGCCTTTCGGCTGGGCTGGATGTCGGCACCGATTGCGAGCGACTATGATCACCTGTTTCGCTACATGCTCGCGCGGCTTCCACGTCAACTGGGACGGCTGATGCGTCTGCTTGAGGCCCTGGATGCCCGGGCCTTGTCGCTAAAGCGTCCGGTATCACTACCCCTGATGCGCAGCCTGCTCGAAGAAAACCTTGCCCTTTTTTAGCCACTGGAGCGCCCGTCTATGCCCCCTCGGAGCCTTGCCCTCTTCGATCTGGACCACACCCTTCTGCCCCTAGACAGCGATGTGGCCTGGGCCGAAGCGCTCGTCAAACGCGGGGTTGTCGATGCCCAGTGGCACCGACACCGCAACGATCATTTCTTTGCCCAGTACAAGGCGGGAACGTTGAATATTGGGGAGTTTCTGGAGTTTCAGCTCGGCCCCTTGGCCGCCCATTCCCGCGCGACCCTGGAGTCTTGGCGGGAGGAATTCCTAGCCAATGACATTCTTCCGCAGATTCGGCCCGAGGCCCGCAGCTTGGTGAAGAAGCACCAAGACGAGGGTGCCCTGTGCGCCATCGTCACGGCCACCAACGAATTTATTACCGCCCCCATCGCCGAAGCCTTTGGCATCCCCCATCTCATTGCAACCCTGGTCGAGACCGATGCTCGGGGCGAGTTCACCGGACGACCCCGCGGCCTGCCGAGTTTTCGGGAAGGCAAGGTGACCCGCGTGCAGCAGTGGCTTGCAGAAATGGGCCTGGGACTCGAGAGCTTTGGCACGAGTTACTTCTATAGCGATTCCCTCAATGACCTTCCGCTGATGGCCCAGGTGAGTCATCCGGTGGCTGTAAACCCCGATCCACGGCTTGCCGCCCATGCGGAAGCGCAGGGATGGCCCGTCTTGTCGCTGTTCGCGTCGAAAGACAACGCCTGATACCCTCACACCTGTGATTCGAAAGCTGCTCCGCTCCCTTGCCCGATTGGCCCCAGGTCATGCCAAAGGCCGTGGCCAGGCCGGGGCCCGCGACCCCCAGATCCACAAAGCCACCAGAGTGGGGATCGATCGCCGCAATGTCTCGGTGGCTGCCTTAAAGACCGTTGAGGGCCTTCAGAAGGCAGGCTTTCGGGCCTTTGTGGTCGGAGGTGCGGTCCGAGACCTGATGCTCGGCCTGCGCCCAAAAGACTTTGATGTGGCCACGGATGCGACCCCAGAAGAGGTCCAACGGACCTTTCGACGGGCCCGGATTATCGGACGACGGTTTCGGCTGGTGCATGTGCTCTTCGGGCCGGAGACCATCGAGGTCTCCACCTTCCGGGCAGCCAATGCCGAAAACCTAGAGACCGACGCCCATGGCCGCGTACTGCGCGACAACACCTTTGGCGAACAACACGAGGATGCCGCGCGCAGAGACTTCACAATTAATGCCCTCTACTACGACCCCCTAAGCGATACCGTGCTGGACTACCACCGCGGGGTAGAAGACCTGCAGCGCAAAACGCTGCGGATGATCGGTGAGCCTGTACAGCGGTACCGCGAAGATCCCGTGCGAATGCTGCGGGTGGTGCGGTTTGCGGCCAAGCTGGGGTTTACTGCCGACCCCAAGACCATTGCCCCCGTGCAAGAACTCGCCGACCTGATCCATAACGTGCCGGAGGCACGACTCTTTGATGAGATGGTGAAGCTGCTCCAGTCAGGCCAGGCCTTTACCGGGATCGAGCAGCTCCGCGCGCAGGGTCTGCATCATGGCTGCCTGCCCCTCGTAGACCTCGTACTCGAACCACAGGGCACCCAGGAGCAGCAAGAAGAGGCCCTGGCCTTTGTTCGGCGGGCCCTCGCCGATACCGATGCACGCGTGCGGGAAGGCAAACCCCTCTCGGTGGGCTTTCTCTTCGCGGCACTACTCTGGAGCCCCGTCTATCTGCGGTGGCAGACCCTGCAGGCCAGCGGAGAGAAGGCAATTCCTGCACTGTCTCAGGCGATTGATGAGGTCATTGAGCAGGAGCTTGATGCCTTGGCGATCCCCAGGCGCTATGTGGCCGATATGCGCGAGATCTGGCTACTGCAGCCCCGCTTTGAGAAGCGCACTGGCCAGGCCCCCTATCGGCTCTTGGCCCATCTGCGATTTCGTGCCGGATACGACTTTCTGCTCATCCGGCATGCTGTGGGCCAGGCGCCTGAAGGTCTGGGCGACTGGTGGACGCGCTTTATCGATGGTGATGACGCCGACCGCTCGGCACTCATGGAGTCGGTGC
>JBEDFV010000217.1:0-5398 GCA_041175005.1 Pseudomonadota bacterium | reverse complement strand
TCGCGCCGGCCCAAGACCAGAATCTGATAGCCCAGTTGCGCCCGCTCCGGACCAAGGGCCTCGGCCAGGGACTCCACTCCCGCGTCGGCCACTGCATCGGACAGCCCGAGGGCAGATACCAACGCGGCTTCGTGATACAGCCGGGCAAGTGACTCAAGGACCGACTCTGCCAAGGCGCCTGCCTCCAGGAGGGCCTCGGCCGCCTGCAGGGCTTCGGCCGCCTGCCCCCGAGCGAGCGACTCTGCCGTTGCCAACAACGCCTCACGCTGCACCAGGCCAAGCATCTGGCTGACCGCCTCGAGGCTGATTGCTCCGCCCCCATAGGCGATGGCCTGATCGGTTAACGACAGGGCATCGCGTACCGACCCTTTTGCCGCGCGGGCCAGAGCCTGCACCGCGGGCGCCTCGGCCACCACTGCCTCCTGGGCAAGAACGAAATTCAGATGGCCCTCGAGGACCTCAAGGCGCAGATTCTTCAGACTGAACTGCAGGCACCGGGACAAGACCGTGACCGGAATTTTCTGCGGGTCTGTGGTCGCCAGAATGAACTTCACCTGGGCCGGGGGCTCTTCGAGCGTCTTTAACATGGCGTTAAAGGCGTGATTCGAGAGCATATGGACCTCATCGATCACATAGACCTTAAACCGTCCGGCAGTGGGGGCAAACCGAGACTGCTCAAGGAGCTGCTGAATCTCGGCCACACCACGATTGGAGGCAGCGTCGATTTCGATGTAGTCAACAAAGCGGCCTGCATCGATTTCTTTGCAGCTGCCGCACTGCCCGCAGGGCTCGGCCACTAGGCCCGTCTCACAATTAAGCGCCTTAGCAAAAATGCGGGCCAGGGTCGTCTTGCCGACCCCCCGTGACCCCGTAAGAAGGTATGCATGGTGGAGCCGGTTTTGTCCCAAGGCATGCTGCAAGGCCTTCACCACATGGTCCTGCCCCACGACTGTAGAAAATGTCCGCGGCCGCCACTTCCGTGCCAGCGCGACAGGCGCAGGCACGCCCGCGGAGGGCAGGTCTTCAAAGAGGCCAGTCATCAGACAACTCGGGAGGCAGAGAATAAAGACGGCATAGGTGCACCAAGGACGTGGGCCTACGGGTTAAGGGAGGCGAGCCGGACCCCCGGCACTTGCAAGGACCCGCTGTGGCTGCTTCGTTCCCGACCTGACCAGGTTCACAGGCTCGCAATGCGGGGCGGCCCGCCAAGAAACAGTGTATCAAGGACACGGCTGCCCTCCATTTACGCGCACCGAGGGCTTATGCGCTACACTCATGCCCTAAGTCAGTTGTGTAGCGGCCAAAAGGCTTATCTTGGTCTTTTGAATATCCGCCCGTAAAGAACTGCCCGAGACGATCCCCTAGTCGGGCCCTTGGCTTCCACCGTCATCATGGTTTGGCTCGTGTCCGAGGTCGCTCCCCGAGTGGATCCCCCTTATCCAATTAATTTCCCAAGCCCTAATCCATCATGAGTGATTCCGTGAAAGTAGTGACCGACGCGAGCTTCGATACCGACGTTCTGAAGTCTGACCTGCCCGTCTTAGTAGACTTCTGGGCCGAATGGTGTGGCCCCTGCAAGATGATCGGCCCCATCGTGGAAGAGATCGCCCGCGAATACAACGGCAAGCTAACAGTCGCCAAACTCAATGTCGATGAAAACGCCGCCGTGCCTGCAAAGCACGGTATTCGAGGTATTCCGACGCTCATCCTCTTTAAGAATGGGGCGGTGGTCTCCCAGAAGGTTGGGGCAGCGGCAAAATCCCAGCTGACGGCCTGGATCGACACACAAATTTAATTACGCAAGACCCAGACCACTCTATGTATCTGTCAGAACTTAAGGCCATGCCAGTGACCCAGCTCGTCGAGCTGGCAAGCACACTGGAAATCGACAATGCCAGTCGCCTGCGAAAGCAGGAACTCATGTTCGCCATTCTCAAAAAGAAGGCAAAAACGGGGGAGCAGATCTTCGGGGACGGCGTCCTAGAAGTGCTGCCCGATGGCTTTGGGTTTCTGCGGGCACCGGAATCGTCCTATCTTGCGAGCACAGACGACATTTACCTCTCGCCGTCGCAGATTCGTCGATTCAACCTCCACACGGGCGACTCTATTGAGGGTGAGGTGCGAACCCCCAAAGACGGAGAGCGGTATTTCGCCCTGGTAAAGGTAGACCGTATCAATGGTCAGCCACCCGAGGCCTCAAAAAACAAAATTCTTTTTGAGAACCTGACCCCACTCTTTCCCAATAAGCCGCTCAAGCTCGAGCGCGATATGAAGGGCGAGGAAAACATCACCGGCCGCATCATCGACATGATTGCTCCGATCGGTAAAGGGCAACGGGGGCTCTTGGTGGCCTCGCCCAAAAGCGGCAAGACCGTGATGATGCAGCACATCGCCCATGCCATCACCACCAACCACCCCGAGGTCGTGCTCATAGTCCTGCTGATTGATGAGCGCCCCGAGGAAGTTACAGAAATGCAGCGCTCGGTACGGGGCGAGGTTGTAGCCTCTACCTTTGATGAGCCGGCCACCCGCCATGTTCAGGTGGCAGAGATGGTGATTGAAAAGGCCAAGCGTCTGGTCGAGCACAAGAAGGATGTCGTCATTCTGCTCGACTCGATTACCCGGTTGGCGCGTGCCTACAACACCGTGGTGCCCACCTCAGGCAAGGTCCTCACCGGGGGGGTCGATGCCAATGCCCTGCACCGGCCGAAGCGGTTTTTTGGTGCGGCCCGAAACATCGAAGAGGGAGGGTCTCTTACCATTATCGCCACAGCCCTTATTGAGACCGGATCGCGCATGGATGAGGTGATCTATGAAGAGTTCAAGGGCACAGGCAATATGGAAGTGCACCTCGAACGGCGGCTGGCAGAAAAACGGGTCTACCCTGCCATCAACATCAATCGGTCCGGTACCCGCAAGGAAGAACTGCTCATCCCGGCCGATCTCCTTCAGAAAATCTGGATTCTGCGCAAACTCCTGCACGATATGGACGAGATCCAGTCGATGGAATTCCTGCTCGACAAGGTACGGCAGACAAAGAACAACGCCGAGTTCTTTGACATGATGAAACGCGGGGGCTAACCCGCGGTTGGGGCAGCACCGACTCTGTGGTTATAATAAAAGGCTAACGTTAAACAGATACGTGGCCCTGTTGTCGCACCCAGACCGTGACAGGCTTGGGTCCCAGGGCTGGCGGTCTTCACCCAAGGACAGCGCATGAAAGAAGGCATTCACCCCAACTACCGCGAGGTTGTGTTTGTTGACCTCTCTAACGACTTTAGTTTCGTTACCCGGTCAACCGTGAGCACCCGCGAGACAATCAAGTGGAAAGACGGCAAGGAGTATCCCCTCTACAAGCTTGATACCAGCTCAGAATCGCATCCCTTCTACACCGGTACCCAGAAGATGATGGATACAGCCGGTCGCGTTGAGAAGTTTCGCCAGAAATTTGGCGCCAAACGCGGTACAGGGGCCAAAGCGGCCAGCTAATTTTTTCGCTGGGGCCTGCCGGCAGTGTCGCAGTCACCCCCCATTCGCGAGCTTATCCTCTCTTGGCGGCCTCCCAGGCCGCTCCCGGGCCTTGCGGCAAGCGCAGCCCAGCAGGTGCCGAGGGGACTCTTTCTTCTTCTCGGGGTGCTCTACGTCTGGTCTGGGCTCTTTAGTCACAGCCCGTGGCAGGGCGCAGACCTTGCAGGTATCGCGCAGGCAAGAGGTGTTCTTCAGAGCATTCTGGCCGTAGACGCCTCTGTTGTACGCCTAAGCGAGCCGGTATCCGCCCTACTCTTCTCACATCTGCAGGGCGGGAGCCTGCTGCCCGATGGTCCCCTCACGGCATGGACGATGGCTCTTGCCATGGGCCTCTGGTCGCTGCTCACAGGCGATTTGGTTTCGCCAGCAAGCGCTTACAGCCCGGCAACCATCGCACACCTTCAGATTGTCGCGCGGTTGACCCTACTGGCCTGGGTCGTGGCAGGGCTTTTTTTCCTCTGGAAAGCCACCCATCGCCTCACCCGCCGACGCGAGGCACGTCCCGACGACCCTCTAGGCATCGGTCCGAGCGCAGGGGCGCTTGCCGTGACCATGGCCGACTGCGCCGTACTGCTGGCCTTGGCCTGCATCGGGGCCTTGTCACGCTGGCATGAGGCCGGGCCCCATGCCGTACATTTTGCGCTTACCGCAGGAATGCTCTGGGCCCTGTCGATGGCCCCGGAGGCGCCCCGTCGTGCGGGGCTCTGGATCGGTATTCTGCTGGCACTCGGCGGGCTGAACGAAGGACTGAAGTTCTTACTGGCAGGTGGCCTGGGCGTGGGTATGGTGTGCCTACTCATCGGCCCCTGGCGGCTGGTCTACAGAACACTGCTGGGCTCAGGCCTCATCGCGCTCGTGGGCCTTCTCGGTATGTGGCTCCTTTTGGTCTTGTTGGCCGATCAGCAGCAAGCCCTCAGGGCCTGGTGGGCGCTACAGACTCGGTTTGTCTTTCGGCCCCTCCTGCACGGCCCCGAGACATGGGCATGGTCGTGGTGGCCGCTCTGGCCGGTTCTTGCAGCACTTGCGGTTCAGGCCTGGCGTCATGGACTCTGGCGACTCATACATCTTCAGATGATCGCCCTGCTCCTTTTGCCTTGGCTCATGGTCTACATGCTGGGATTCGGTGAGGCCAACCCCGCGCGTCTGGTGCCGGTTGCCCTACTGGCCTGCCTCAGCGCCTATGGCCTGCTCTCGCTGCCGCGCTCGGTATCGAGCCTTGTGGACTGGTTTGCCGTGGTGGCCTTTACCAGCCTCGGACTCCTGATCTGGCTCTACTGGTCCGCGATTCAGTTTGGCTTTCCGGAAAAGCTCGTGGCACGCCTAGACTTTCTCGCGCCCGGAGTCACGGGAAATGCCGGCCTTCTGCAGTTGCTTGCCGGCATCTGTGTGAGTGGCGTCTGGCTTGCCCTGGTTGCCTGGCGTATCGGGCGCGGCGAATCTCGGCTCTGGCGCCCGGTGGTTCTTTCTGCCGGTGGGCTCACCCTCACCTGGGTGCTGATGATGAATCTGCTGCTCCCCGCTCTCGAGATCAACCGGGGGTACCAGTCTGCCGTAGCCAAGATCCAGCAGGCCATCGACCGGTCAACACCCTCTGCTGGTCTCTCCGCTGCCCAGCGATGCGTTCAGGCGCCGGGATCGGATCTCACCAGCCGGGCGGTAATCTTGTCGAGTATTCAGATTCCCCTGGCCCGCCCCTCCTATGGCCAATGTTTTTGGCGGCTCTCAACCTCCGCCTATGTGCCCGAGGGTTGGTCAACGATTCTGGTGAGCCCGAGAAATCCCAACCGGCCGGAACGCACCAAATTTCACCTTCAGGTCCGCACGCTGTCGGAGTAAGTCTGCGGCATGAGGTGCTTGCGGTAGTACCGCA
>JBEDFV010000216.1:0-6514 GCA_041175005.1 Pseudomonadota bacterium | reverse complement strand
TAATGAATTCCTCGCTCTTCTTGTAGGCCAGGCAGTTGACGCCACGCCATTCCTCGATCTGCTTCCACCAGGCCGCAAGCGGCTTCTCCGCAGGCTTCTGGCCCGCGGCCATGGCCTCTTTAAGTTGGGCCAGGAGATCGATAAGGACGTCTTTCACATCGCCTACGATGGGGACATCGACCTTCACCCGCTTCGAGATAGACGACGGGTCGATATCGATATGAATAATTTTGCGCGGGTTCTGGGCAAAGTGTTTGGGGTTGCCGATGACGCGGTCGTCAAAGCGGGCACCGACCGCCACCAGAACGTCGCAATTCTGCATGGCCATGTTGCACTCGTAGGTGCCATGCATGCCCGGCATACCAAGAAACTTCTTGTCCGTGGCCTTGTAGGCGCCCAGGCCCATGAGCGTGTTCGTACAGGGGTAGCCCAGCAGATCCACCAGGGCGTTGAGTTGCTCAGAGCCGTTGGCCAGAATGACCCCACCGCCCGAGTAGATCATGGGGCGCTCAGCCGAGAGAATCATCTGAACCGCCTTGCGAATCTGGCCGCTGTGGCCTTTGGTAACTGGCGCATAGGAGCGCAACGTCACCTGATCGGGATACTCAAACTTGCACCGGGCCACGGTAATGTCTTTGGGCACATCCACCAGCACTGGGCCTGGACGGCCGGAACGGGCAAGGTGAAAGGCCTTCTTGATGGTGACCGCCAGGTCTTTGACATCTTTCACCAGGAAGTTGTGCTTAACGCAGGGGCGGGTAATGCCCACGGTGTCACATTCTTGGAAGGCATCGAGCCCGATGGCATGCGTCGGTACCTGCCCGCTGATGATCACCATAGGGATGGAATCCATATATGCCGTGGCAATGCCCGTGACGGCATTGGTCACACCGGGGCCGCTGGTGACCAGGCAGACCCCCACCTTCTCGCTTGAACGGGCATAGGCATCGGCGGCATGCACGGCCGCCTGCTCATGTCGTACGAGAATATGTTTAACCTGCTTCTGCTTGAAGATTTCGTCGTAGATGTAGAGCACGGCCCCGCCGGGGTAGCCAAAAAGGTGCTCGACCTTCTCTTCCTGGAGGCAACGCACCAGGATTTCTGCGCCTGTGATTTCCATGTGGTTCGGTCCTAAACAGTTCTAGAGTTCCCTGCCCGTCGGGACCACCCGTACCCGCTGTTTGCGGGACCGGCGACCCAGACATTGGAACGGGGCCTTTGAGCTGACGGATCGGCGGATGCGACCGCCCTTTTGGGACGGGCTCCGACGGTTCTATCGCATTCACTCAGTCGTCTTGCCGTTAGTTTTGGCAAGCCGCAAATGATAGGCCTTGGCCAAAATCAGGTCAAATTCCACGGGGGCATCCCCCCAATTGCCTTGAATTGTCAACAGACGCCCTCATCTTCCAGACATTCGGCGTTCTCACGCCACCAAGACGGCAAAGGACTTCTCCATGCGACTCGACAAACTCACCACGGCCTTTCAGCAGGCATTCTCCGACGCCCAGAGCCTCGCCCTGGGACAAGACAACTCCGCCATTGAACCGCAGCACCTGCTGCTTGCCCTGCTCGAGCAACCGGAGGGCTCCACCCGATCCCTGCTCTCGCGGGCCGGGGCCAATACCAGCAAGCTCTCGCAAGAGGCGCGGCAGAGTCTGGACCGGCTGCCCAAGGTCAGCCAGGCTACGGGCGAGATTCATGTGGGCTCGGAGCTCGGGCGGCTGCTCAACCTCACTGACCGGGAGGCCCAGAAGCGGGGCGACCAGTTTGTGGCCAGCGAGCTCTTTCTGCTTGTACTTTCCGAAGACAAGTGTGAGGCCGGTAAGCTGCTGCGCGAGAGCGGTGTGTCGCGGCAAAACCTGGAACTGGCAATCCAGGCGGTACGCGGAGGCGCAAAGGTAGACTCCGCCGACTCCGAGGAGCAGCGCGAGGCACTGAAGAAATACACCGTCGACCTCACCGAGCGGGCGAGCGCCGGAAAACTCGACCCGGTCATTGGCCGAGACGACGAGATTCGTCGCTGTATTCAGATTCTCCAGCGCCGTACAAAAAACAATCCTGTGCTCATCGGAGAGCCCGGCGTGGGCAAGACCGCGATTGCCGAGGGCCTTGCCCAGCGTATCGTCAATGGCGAGGTACCGGAAGGGCTAAAGGGCAAAAAGGTGCTCACCCTGGATATGGCGGCGCTCCTGGCGGGAGCCAAATTTCGCGGCGAATTTGAAGAGCGTCTGAAGGCGGTGCTCAAGGATGTGGCGGCAATGGCCGAGCAGAACCCCAATGGCCACCCGATTGTCTTTATCGACGAGATTCACACCATGGTGGGCGCCGGTAAAGCCGAAGGCGCCATGGACGCGGGCAATATGCTCAAGCCCGCCTTATCGCGCGGCGAACTGCACTGCATAGGCGCCACGACACTCGACGAATACCGCAAGTACATCGAAAAAGATGCCGCCCTGGAGCGCCGATTTCAGAAGGTCTTGGTGGGCGAGCCCAGTGTGGAGGCCACCATTGCCATTCTGCGGGGCCTTCAAGAGCGCTATGAGCTGCACCACGGCGTAGACATTACCGACCCCGCGATTGTGGCGGCGGCCGAATTATCCAACCGGTATATCACCGACCGGTTTCTGCCCGATAAGGCCATTGATCTCATCGATGAGGCCGCGAGCCGCATCAAGATGGAAATCGACTCCAAGCCCGAATCCATGGATAAGCTCGATCGGCGCTTAATTCAGTTAAAGATCGAGCGCGAGGCGGTGCGCAAGGAGAAAGACGACGCCTCGAAGAAACGGTTTGACCTGATTGAAGAAGAGATTAAGCGGCTGGAGCGCGAGGCCTCCGACCTTGAAGAAATCTGGCGGGCCGAGAAGATGGCTGTTCAGGGTACGCAGCACATCAAGGAAGAGATTGAGCGGCTTCGCCTGGAGATTGAGCAGCACACCCGCAGAGGCGACTGGCAGAAGGTCTCGGAGCTTCAGTACGGCAGGCTGCCTGAACTTGAAGCCAAGCTCAAGACCGCCGATGCCATTGCAGCAAAAGGCGGCGTGTCGGCCGCCGAGGGCAGCCGCCCGAAGCTCCTGCGCACCCAGGTGGGCGCAGAAGAAATTGCCGAAGTCGTCTCGCGGGCCACGGGTATTCCGGTGAGCAAAATGATGCAAGGCGAGCGGGAGAAGCTGCTCGAGATGGAGCGATTCCTGCACCAGCGGGTAGTCGGCCAAGACGAGGCGGTCACGCTCGTTTCTGACGCGATTCGCCGCTCACGGGCTGGGCTCTCGGACCCCAACCGGCCCTATGGATCTTTTCTCTTCCTTGGGCCAACCGGTGTGGGCAAGACCGAGCTCTGTAAGGCGCTGGCCCAGTTCTTGTTTGATGCCGAAGACCACCTGATACGCATCGACATGAGTGAGTTCATGGAGAAGCATTCGGTCTCACGCCTCATCGGCGCCCCCCCGGGCTATGTGGGCTATGACCAGGGCGGAACCCTTACCGAGGCCGTGCGGCGTAAGCCCTACAGCGTGATTCTGCTCGATGAGGTGGAGAAGGCCCATCCCGATGTCTTCAATGTGCTCTTGCAGGTGCTTGATGATGGCCGACTGACCGATGGCCAGGGCCGCACGGTGGACTTCCGCAACACGGTGGTGGTGATGACCTCCAACCTGGGCTCGCACGAGATCCAGCGCCTCTCGGGCCAGCCTGCTGCGGACATCAAGCTGGCGGTCATGGGCGAGGTGAAGAACCATTTTCGGCCGGAATTCATTAACCGGATTGACGAGATCGTGATCTTCCATGCCCTGGGCAAAGACCATGTGCGCAGCATCGCCCAGATTCAGCTCGATCGGCTTGCCCAGCGGCTCGCAGAGCGCGACCTGCGGCTCGAAGTCTCCAACGAGGCCCTCGATGAGATTGCCAAGGTCGGCTTTGACCCACTCTATGGGGCACGGCCGTTAAAGCGGGCCATTCAGTCTCAGATCGAGAACCCGGTGGCCAAGCTCATTCTTGAGGGGCGGTTTGGACCGAATGCTGTGGTGCCGGTGGACCTGCAGAACGGTGAGTTCTCCTTCTCCCGCGTGGTGCATTAATGCAGATCACCAACGCCACGATCTGGCGACGCTTTGTGGCCATGGGGTACGAGGCCTTTCTGCTGGTGGGCCCCGTGCTCTTGCTGAGTTTTGTCTATACGGTTGTCACCGGCCAGACCGACCAGGACGCGCCGGGATCCTCGGCAGCGATTGCCAAGCGCCTTGGGCTACAGCTGCTTATTCTGTCGATTCTGGTGGCCTACTTTGTCTGGGGCTGGAGTCGCGGTAAGGTGACTCTGCCGATGCAGACGCTGCAGCTTCGGGTCATCGATGCCCAGACCGGTCTGCCTGCAAGTCCGCGTCAGGCCTTGGTGCGCGCACTGGTGGGGCTGCCTAGTCTGGTCTCTGGCCTATGGCTTCTGGTGCCCCTACTGCGTACCGACCGTCAGACTCTGCACGATCTTGCCAGTGGCACGCGGCTGGTCTACGCGCGGCCCGCGAAAGCGCAAGCGCCCTCGACCTAGAAAACCGCTAGGTCTTGGGCAGCGTTACGCCTGTCTGCCCCTGATACTTGCCCCCACGGTCTTTGTACGAGGTGGAGCAGACCTCATCGCTCTCAAAGAACAACATCTGGGCACAGCCCTCACCGGCATAGATTTTTGCCGGCAGCGGGGTGGTGTTGGAGAACTCCAGGGTGACATGCCCCTCCCACTCAGGCTCCAGGGGCGTGACATTCACGATAATGCCCGTGCGTGCATAGGTGGACTTACCCAGGCAGACCACCAGTGTGCTGCGCGGAATACGAAAGTATTCAATGGTGCGGGCCAGAGCAAAGGAGTTGGGGGGAATGATGCAGACGGGCCCCTTGAAGTCGACGAATGACCCGGTATCAAAATTCTTCGGGTCCACAATGGTGCTGTTGATGTTGGTGAAGATCTTAAATTCATCCGCACAGCGCACATCGTAGCCGTAGCTCGAGGTACCGTACGAGACGATCTTCTGGCCATTGGCCGTGCGCACCTGTTCGGGTTCAAAGGGCGTAATCATGTGGTGCTCGGCCGCCATGCGCCGAATCCAGTGGTCACTCTTAATGGTCATGGCCGCGATTATCCACCGAATTTGCGGTCTTGCCCTACACTTACGACCCATGTCGCACCCAAGTGTCCTTACCCCTGCTGCCCGGTCCATCTTCCTTACCTCTGCCCTGCCCTATGCCAATGGGGCCATCCACCTGGGGCATCTGGTGGAATACATTCAGACCGATATCTGGGCCCGGTTTCAGCGGCTCCGTGGCCATGCGGTGGTCTATATCTGCGCCGACGATACCCATGGCACCCCCATCATGTTGCGGGCCGAGAAGGAAGGCATTACGCCGGAGTCCCTGATCGATCGCGTCTGGCAGGAACATACCCGCGACTTTGCTGCCTTCGGCATTCAGTTCGACCGCTACTACACGACCCATTCCGAAGAGAACCGGCTGCTCTCCGAGCAGATTTATGAGGCCTTGAAAGACCAGGGACTCATTGAGGTACGCGAGATTGCCCAGATGTACGACCCGGTGCGCGAGATGTTTCTGCCCGATCGGTTTATTAAGGGGGAATGCCCCAAGTGCGGCGCCAAAGACCAGTACGGCGATTCCTGCGAGGTCTGCGGGGCCACCTATGCGCCCACCGATCTGAAGAATCCGGTCTCGGCGGTGAGCGGCGCCCAGCCTGTCACACGGCAGAGTGCGCACCACTTCTTTCGGCTCTCTGACCCGCGCTGCGTCTCGTTTTTGCGGCAGTGGGCCCTGGAGTCGGGGCGGCTGCAGCCCGAGGCCGCGAACAAACTTAAGGAGTGGCTCGGCGAGTCGACCATAAGCGACAACCCCGAAACCACGGCCGAGGCCAGTCTCGGAGACTGGGACATCTCCCGAGATGCGCCCTATTTTGGCTTTGAAATTCCTGGGGCCCCAGGCAAATACTTTTACGTCTGGCTCGATGCCCCGATTGGCTACTACGCGGGTCTGAAGAAATGGTGCGAAGAAAATAAGGCCGACTTTGCGTCTTATGTGGCACCGGACTCCGCGGTAGAGCAGGTGCACTTCATCGGCAAAGATATTCTCTACTTTCATACGCTCTTCTGGCCGGCCATGCTGCATTTCTCAGGCCACCGTACCCCCACCCGGGTCTTCGCCCACGGCTTCTTAACAGTCGATGGCGCCAAGATGAGTAAGTCGCGTGGCACCTTTATTACCGCCCAGAGCTACAGTGATCAGAAGCTCAACCCCGAGTGGCTGCGCTACTACTTCGCCTCCAAGCTCAACGGGAGCCTTGAAGACCTCGACCTCAACTTCAATGACTTTATCGCCAAGGTCAACAGCGATCTTGTCGGGAAGTTCGCCAATATCGCCAGCCGCTCCTCCGGGTTTGTGGTGAAGCATTTTGCAGGCGCACTCCTGAAAGACGCGCGACTACTCGCCCCCGACTCCCCACACGCGGCCCTGGAGGCTCGGCTGG
>JBEDFV010000215.1:0-3910 GCA_041175005.1 Pseudomonadota bacterium | reverse complement strand
GTGAGTCGTGCCTCGGTGTAGCGCATGGCTGCAGCGCCGTCGCCGTCGCGAGAGCCGAAGTTTCCCTGGCCATCGATCAGCGGGTAGCGCACGGTAAAGCCCTGGGCCAGACGGACGAGGGCATCGTAGGCAGACTGGTCTCCGTGGGGGTGATACTTTCCCAGCACATCGCCCACCACGCGCGCCGACTTCACCGGCTTAGAGGAGGCCGCAAGCGACATACGGTCCATGGCAAAGAGGATTCGACGCTGCACGGGCTTGAGGCCATCACAGAGGTCTGGCAGGGCCCGGCCCTTGACCACCGAGACGGCGTAATCCAGATAGGCGCGCTCGGCAAAGTCGGCGAGCGATATCGACTCCCCATCAAAGGTCAGGCCGCCCGGCGCGCCGCCTGGGGGCTGGCCATCGGCGCCAAAGAGGTCAAGGGTGGGATCTTGCGACTGGGGTCCGGGCATTAGATATCTACCTCCGCCTGATGGCCTTTTTCTTCCAGCCAGCTGCGACGCGATGCGGCCTCACCGCGGCCCATGAGGAGATTAAACCGCTCTCCTGTTTCGCTGGCCGACTGGGCACCCAAGGCAATCGGCAGCAGCCGGCGCGTATCGGGGTTGAGGGTGGTCTCCCAGAGTTGCTCTGCACTCATCTCGCCCAGACCCTTAAACCGGGAGATGCTCCAGGCATTCTCTTTGAGGCCTTCCTGAGCGAGCTTATCGAGCACATGGGTGAGCTCTCCCTCATCAAGCGCATAGATCTTTCGGGCAGGCTTTTTGGCCCGCGCCTCTACGTCCACGCGAAAGAGCGGGGGCCGGGCCACATAGATATGGCCACGGTCAATGAGCTGGGGGAAATGCCGGAAAAAAAGCGTCAGCAACAAGACCTGAATGTGGGCCCCGTCGACATCTGCATCAGAGAGAATGCAGACCTTGCCATAGCGCAGCCCCGAGAGATCCACCGTATCCTGCGGGCCGTGCGGATCGACCCCTAAGGCCACGGAGATGTCGTGCACCTCGGCGTTGGCAAAGAGCCGATCGCGCTCGGCCTCCCAGGTATTAAGCACCTTACCGCGCAAGGGAAGGATCGCCTGAAACTCCTTGTCGCGCCCCATCTTGGCCGAGCCTCCGGCCGAGTCACCCTCTACCAAGAAGAGTTCGTTGCGCGAGAGGTCGGTGGATTCGCAGTCCGTAAGCTTTCCAGGCAACACGGCCACACCAGAGCCCTTTTTCTTCTCTACCTTCTGGGCCGAACGCTGACGCGACTGGGCCGCCCGAATGGCCAGGTCGGCAATCTTCTTTCCCGCATCGACATCCCGATGTAGCCAGAGCTCAAACGGCCCCTTCACCTGATGTGCGACAAGCCGCAGCGCATCTCGGCTGGTGAGCTTCTCTTTGGTCTGCCCTTGAAACTGCGGATCAAGCACCTTGGCCGAGAGAATGAAGCTCACCCGCGCAAAGACATCTTCAGGAAGCAGTTTTACCCCCTTGGGCAGCAGTCCGTGCTGCTCGACAAAGCCCTTCACCGCCTGAAAGAGACCATCACGCAGACCCGCCTCATGGGTGCCGCCTGCGGTTGTCGGAATGAGGTTCACAAAGGACTCCCGCACCACAGCACCTTCCTGGGTAAAGCCCAGCACCCACTGGGCCCCCTCGCCCTCAGCAAAGGTCTCATCCCCCTTGCCCACATAGCCTTCGTGCACCCAGAGTGGGACGACAAGTTCTGCGTCTGTTAGAGATTCCAAAAGGTAGTCTTGCAGCCCCCCGGCATAGCGCCATTGGTCGGTCTGGCCGGTCTTCTCGGAGACGAGTTGCGTCGTCACGCCAGGCAGGAGTACTGCACGCGCCTTCAGACTCCGCACCAGCTCCTGATGTGGAATGACACGGTCATCAAAGTACTTCGGGTCGGGCCAGACCTGCACACGGGTACCGCTGCGACTGTCTTGCAGGCGACCTATTTTTTTTAGTGGTGAGACCACCTCTCCGCCCGCAAAACCGATCTGCCACTCGGCCCCATCGCGCCAGACCGTCACGTCAAGCCGGGTTGACAGTGCATTGGTGACGGAGACTCCGACACCATGCAGCCCCCCGGAGAAGGCATAGGCACCGCCCGACCCCTTGTCGAACTTTCCACCCGCATGCAGACGGGTATACACAATCTCAACGACCGGTACCTTCTCCTCGGGGTGCTGACCCACGGGAATTCCCCGGCCATCGTCGGCAACGCTCACGCTGCCGTCGATATGCAGGGTCACCAGAATGGTGCACGCATATCCGGCCAGGGCCTCATCGGCCGCATTGTCAATCACTTCCTGAATGATGTGTAGCGGGTTCTCCGTGCGGGTGTACATGCCCGGCCGCTGTCGCACCGGCTCGAGACCTTTTAGTACCCGTATGGAGGATTCATCGTAGGTGGATTTCGTCACGCAAAAAATTCACAAAAGTTATCCCCAGGCTGTGTGGAAAAAAGCCCGGGTTGTTACAAAAAAATGACCATTATTCAAGCTTGAGCTAGGGTGGTTAAAAATTGACCGCCCCGAAAAACGGATTTGACAAGCGCCAACAATTTTGGTCTCGCGATCAAAAAAAACAAACTCAAGACGCCGCAGAAGGCAGCGGCTTGGCACTGACCAAAATACCATCGGCGTCTGCGTAGCACCACTCTCCGGGCTGCACCAAGACACCGGCCATATCGATCGCGATATCTCTGTGACCCAGGCCGTGCTTGCTTGCGCGGCGCGGATGGTTGGCAATTGCCCAGACGCCCACCTGTGCCTCAATGAGTTCAGCGAGATCACGCACACAGCCATGCAACACAATGCCCGCCCATCCCTTTGCCTGGGCAATCTGGGCCAGGTTGCCGCCCACCAAGGCACATCGATCGCTGCCCCCCGCATCCACCATCAAGACACGGCCCTTTCCAGGCGTCTCGAGTACCGAACGCACCATGGCATTGTCTTCAAAACACTTTAGGGTCACGATCTGCCCTGCCATCGCCTCAGCCCCCCCATAGTTTTGAAAGACCGGGGGCAGAACACGCAACACCCCCGAGGCCAGCAGCGGCTCATGGGCGTCGCAGAGATCGGGTGTGGGGGTGTGTTTCATGCGGAATCCTTCGAAGGGCAACATTCAGGTGCAGAAGTATGCCCGAGATCCCGAGAGGCCTTAGGAGGGGCAGAGCTTGGCGCGGGCCACCTCCATGGGATCTTTCTTGCCGCGAATGGGCTTCCAGGGCGAGGTCTCACCACCCGCCTCCCCAAGACTAGACCGTCCAGTACCACGCTTGCCCGTAAAGAGCGCATAGGCCATGGTGCGTGCCTTCTTTCCCTGGCAATCAATCTCGTGCACATGCCGCCGCGACATGTGACCGAGCAGATCGGGGTTAAGGAAATCGTGAATGACCAGAAACTTACGACCCTTTTCGGTGGCCTGCACCGTCATGAGGTCCACATAGGCCACCTTGTAGCGGTTTCTTTCCAGAATAAGATAGGCCGCGTTGGCCGAGAGCGGCGCCAAATGAAGAACGAGGTAGACCCCAAGGAGCAGGGCAATAGACAGACCCCTGCCTCTGCGCACCCACGGGAGAGGCCAGAACGGAGGTGTGCATATCGGCAGGCGGTGCAGTCCTTGCAAGAGCGACAGGGATACAGGCGTCATGGGTCGAGGCAGCGTTGTCGAGACAGAGTTCTCCTAAGAAGTGAGTCGACCGCACCACGCAATTGTTGAGTGCGTTCTGCCCTTAAAGATGCAAATACTGGCCAGGGAGCAGTTATGATCCCTGCATGGCTATGCTCCCCTTTGTTTGCCTTTACGCCCCGCGGACGCCGAATGCGAGGCCGATGTGGTAATTCGTCCACGCACCCTTGAGGAGATTGCCCAGGAGCAGGCTTCGGCAGAACCCCTCGGGCCGCAGGCACGAC
>JBEDFV010000214.1:0-8692 GCA_041175005.1 Pseudomonadota bacterium | reverse complement strand
ACGCAGCCGAGAACTGAGCTTGAGCAGTGGCTGGTGCGTACCGTTGAGCGGCAGGCCCAGAAGGCGGGTATTGGTATGCCTGAGGTGGCCATCTATGAATCGCCAGACCTCAACGCCTTTGCCACCGGTATGTTTCGTAACGATGCGCTCGTTGCGGTGAGTACCGGTCTTCTGCAGGGCATGACCCGCGATGAGGTTGAGGCGGTGCTCGCCCACGAGGTGAGCCATGTGGCCAATGGCGACATGATCACCCTGGCACTTATTCAAGGGGTGGTCAATACCTTTGTCTTCTTCTTGTCACGTGTCTTGGGCCACATTATTGATCGTGTGGTGTTCAAGACCGAACGCGGCCACGGCCCTGCCTACTGGATCACCGCAATCGTGGCCCAGATTATTTTGGGCATCCTTGCCAGCGCGATTGTGATGTGGTTTAGCCGTATGCGCGAGTACCGGGCCGATGCCGGGGGGGCAGACCTGGCAAGCCGCCAGAAGATGATCGCTGCCCTTGAGCGCCTGCAGATGTCGGTCAAGCAGCCCCATCTGCCGGAGCAGCTTGAGGCGTTTGGTATTAGTGGCGGTATGGGCAGTGGTCTGAAGCGGCTCTTTATGAGCCACCCTCCGCTTGAAGAGCGCATTGAGGCTCTAAAGCGCACCGTCTAACCGGCGCCTTGGAAGCTACTTTACGTCGAGTAGTTCAACATCAAATATAAGGGTGGCGTTGGGAGGAATAACGCCACCCGCGCCCCGAGCGCCATAGCCCATCTGCGGCGGTATCACCAGTGTGCGCTTGCCACCCACCTTCATGCCGGCAACGCCCTGGTCCCATCCCGCAATAACACGACCAGCCCCCAGGGGGAAGTTAAAAGGGCGGCCTCGGTCGAGAGAGCTGTCGAATTTCTTGCCCTTACCGTCGGCCGCCTGGGTCGTATAGAGCCAGCCAGAGTAGTGCACGAAGACATTCTTGCCGGCAACGGCCTCGGCCCCACTGCCCACAGCACGATCGATCTTGACGAGTTCTTGCACGGGCTCCTTGGGCAGGTCTGCGGCCAAGGGCCCAGGAACGAGTACCGTGCTGGCCCCGAGGCCAAAGACAGAGAAGAGTAGTTGCAGCAGACGATTTTTCATTTAGTGGTCCTTAATGGCGTGCATGATTTTTTCAAGAAAGCCCATGAGCAGGGCGGAGATGACAAAGGTGACGTGCAGAATGGTGAGCCACATCACCTTCTCGGAGCTGTACTGGTCGATGTTTAAAAAGACCTGCAGCAGGTGAATAGAGGAGATGGCCACGATGGAGGCAGCCACCTTGATCTTGAGGCTGCCCGAATTGAGTTTGCCAAGCCAGGCTACCTCGTTGTCGCTCTGGTCGAACCGGCTGACAAAGTTTTCGTAGCTTGAGAGCATGACCATGACCAGAAGGCTTGCAACCAGGGCGGCATCAATGAGGGCGAGCATGGAGAGAATCATGTCGGCATCGGTCATGCTCGGCATGTTGATGGCTACCTTGTAGAACTTCATGCCAAACGAAATGGCATAGATGAAAAGGGCAGCGCCAAGCCCGGCATAAAACACCACAAGAATCCAGCGACTGGCAAAGATAACGCGTTCGACAAAGGCTTCGAGGGATTTCATGGGCGGAGGATGACCGTGCAGGGGGTGGGGAGAAGTGGTTCTGATGTCGCTAGACTACCAAATCTCTTCACTCTTTTTGATGGTGCGCCAAATCATGACTATGAACTCTCTGCGTCGACGGGCTTTGGGTCTGCTGTTACTGGGGGGCTGCGTGGGAATGACCATCATTCCGTCAGGCGCGAAGGCGGCAAATCCAGGGACCTTAGCACCTGCTTTTTCTCTCATAGACACGTTTGGCAAAGCGTTCTCACTGAAGGATTTTTCGGGCCGCTGGGTGGCGCTGGAATGGGTGAACCCTGAGTGCCCGTTTGTAAAGAAGCATTACCAGTCAGGCAATATGCAGTCGACACAGAAACAGGCGGCAGACAGCAAGGTAGTCTGGGTCCAGATTAATTCCACCAATGCAAACCACTCTGAATACAAGACACCTAAAGAGATGGCTGCCTGGAATTCAGAGATGAAGGCGGTGGGGGTCATTGCGGCACTCGATAGTGACGGCAAGGTGGGCCGCGCCTACGGGGCGAAGACCACGCCACAGATGGTGCTCATTAATCCCCAAGGTATGGTTGTCTATCACGGGGCGATTGACAGCATTCGGTCGGCGAACCCGGCGGATATAGCTCGGGCGACCAACTATATGAAGCAGGCAATGGCCGAGGCGCTCAATGGAAGGCCGGTGTCGGTGGCGGAGTCGGTTCCTTATGGCTGCACGGTGAAGTACTAAAAGGTGAGCGGAGACGCAGTGCAAATTGAAAATTAACCTACTTGTGAAAAAAACCAATTTGGTTAATATTGGTCTATGGAAAAAAGCACGCCTCAGTACAAGCTGTCTGTCGTACTGGGATTGGTGAGGCTCGGCCAAGTTCGCGCCACGGCCAGTGCATTTAGTGGTGCCCGTACGCTCGGCATTTTCGATTTGGCGGGAATCTGTGAGGTGGTTGCTTCGCTAACAACCGCTCATTTCTATAAGAGTATGACCACACATGCGGACCACCGGATTTGGCAGGACGTATACCACGCCAAGACATCGCGCGGTGATGAGGTCTATCTGAAGCTGACGGTGATTGATGATGTTTTGATTGTTTCGTTTAAGGAGTTGTAATCATGAAATGCCCAAGCTGTGGAGCAGCAGAACTCATCTACGACAACCGCGATGTACCTTATGTTTATAAAGGTGAGGGTACAGTCATCCCGGAGGTTTCGGGTGACTTCTGCCCCGCCTGTGGTGAAGTCGTCTTGAATCGAGAGCAGGGAGATCGTTACAGCGATTTGATCGGTGCTTTTCAACGGCAAGTGAATGCTGCTTATGTGGATCCTGCCTACATTGTTAAAGTGCGCAAGAAGCTTGATCTTGATCAGCGAGAAGCGGCTGAAATTTTTGGCGGTGGCGTGAACGCTTTTTCACGCTATGAGAATGGCAAGACCAAGCCCCCCCTAGCGCTGGTGAAGCTACTGAAGGTATTGGATCGTCACCCGGATTTGTTAAACGAGATTCGAACTGCGTAAACGGAGAGTGTTTTAGCTTTTTCGGCCCACCGCGCCGAGCAGCGCCGACATGCCACTGTGGCCTGACCCTTCTGAGAGTTCGGCCTCGTAGCAGCGCAGATCAAGCCAGGTAAACCCCGGGAATCCCTCGCGAATCATTTGTTCGTCGTAGAGGTGGTCAAGCTTGTTGGGCCCCCCAGTCTTGTACTCCAACTGCTTGGCGGTGTAGCCCTGAATTACCACAAGGCCGCCTGGCTTGAGGCTTGTTGCCATCTTCTCGAAGAGTTCGGCCCGCATAGCCGGGGTGGCAAACTGAAAGAAGATTCCGACCACCAGGTCGTAATGACCTGCCTTCCAGGCAAAATCTTCGTAGCCGCAGCACTGGAAATTGACTGCCACCCCGCGGTCGGCAGCAAACCGCCTTGCCTTCTCAATGGCCACATCGGAGATGTCAAACGCATCGACCGTACACCCCTGCTCTGCCAGCCATACGCTGTTGCGGCCCTCGCCATCGGCAATGGCCAACGCACGGCCGGGCCGCAATAAATGCCGCTGGCTGACCAGATAGGCGTTGGGCGCCTGGCCAAAGAGAAATTCTGGTGTATCGAAGCGACTGTTCCAGACCTCACGGGGCTGATCAAAACCGCCTTTGGGTTTGTCCGGTCTGTCCAGTATGTCTGGTTTGTCCGGCTTGTCCGAAGAGGTATGCATCGTGAAAGTTCCGCCCTTAGACATTGAACCGGAAGTGCATGACATCGCCGTCTTTCACGATGTACTCCTTGCCTTCTAACCGCATCTTGCCGGCCTCTTTGGCCCCATGCTCCCCTTTATGGGTAATGTAGTCCTGAAAGCCAATGACCTCGGCACGAATAAAGCCGCGTTCAAAGTCAGTATGAATCACGCCGGCAGCCTGTGGGGCGGTGGCGCCGATACGCACGGTCCAGGCCCGAACCTCTTTAGGACCGGCAGTGAAATAGGTTTGTAGCCCCAGCAGACCGAAGGCCGCCCGAATGAGGCGGTTGAGCCCTGGCTCTTCCATGCCCATATCTGCGAGAAAGACCGCCTTGTCTTCATCGGGCATGTCGGCAATCTCAGACTCGACAGAAGCGCAGATCGCCACCACGGGCATACCCAGTCCGCCTGCATAGGCCTTGAGTTTTTCCAGATGCGGGTTGTTCTCAAACCCGTCTTCAGCCACATTGGCTACGATCATGCCGGGCTTGGCGGTGATGAAAAAGAAGGGCCGAATTAGCAGTCTTTCTTCGTCAGACAAATCAAGCGCCCGAATGGGCTTGGCCTGATCGAGCTGGGTTTGACACTTTTCTAATACCGAGACGAGTCGGGCTGCCTCCTTGTCGCCGGCACGGGCGGGTTTTACGGCCTTGGCGAGTTGCTTTTCTACGCCAGAGAGGTCTGCCAGAGCGAGCTCGGTTGCAATGGTCTCGAGGTCGGCAATGGGGTCTACTCGGCCATTCACGTGGACCACGTTTTCGTCTTCAAAGCACCGCACGACATTCACGATGGCATCGGTCTCACGAATGTTGGCAAGAAACTGATTGCCCAGACCCTCGCCCTTGCTGGCGCCTGCGACCAGCCCCGCAATATCGACAAACTCAACGGTGGCGGGCAGCACCCGCTCGGGCGTGACGATGGCGGCGAGCTGTGTGAGGCGCGGGTCGGGCAGTTCGACAATGCCGGTATTGGGCTCGATGGTGCAGAAGGGATAGTTCTCTGCCGCGATGCCGGCCTTGGTAAGCGCATTAAAGAGGGTGCTCTTGCCTACATTGGGCAGGCCGACGATTCCACATTGCAATGCCATGGCTAGGTCTTTCCTTCTGGAGTGGGGCTGTGCAGCAGCCGCTGCGCGGGCCCGAAGCCGCCTGAAACAATCTGGGGCAGCACGTTCAAGCACCGGCCTATGGCCTGGTCGATCTGCTGCTCTTCTTCCGCACGGGGCCGATGCAATACAAAGTCTGCGACCTCCTGAGAAAGCCCCAGCGTGCGCGGATGTCCAATACCAAGACGCAGCCGCCAGAAGTTGGGGCTTGCGAGTTGGGTGGCGATATCGCGTACCCCGTTGTGGCCCCCGTGGCCGCCGCCTTGTTTAAGCCGAATATCGCCCGGGGCGATGTCGAGTTCGTCGTGGACCACGAGAATCTCTTCTGGGGCGATTTGATGAAAGCGCGCGACAGCAGAGACTGCCGCGCCTGATCGGTTCATGAAGGTCTGCGGGCAGACGAGCCATACAGCGTGGTGGCCTGACGGCGTATCCATAGAGACCTTACAGACGCGTGACTGGAACTTGGATTCGAGAGGCCAGTTGTCGATGCCTGCGGTCGATGCGCCCTGGCCCCAGCGCCGGGCGGCCTGCTCAATGAACCAAAAGCCCACATTGTGCCGGTGCAGCGCATAGGCTGCACCGGGATTACCAAGCCCGGCTATGAGTCGAATCGACGTCAATGCGCCGGATGCGCAACTACGACTTGGCCGGGGCCGCAGCCGGTGCCGCGGTCTGGCTATTGGTATCTGCCGCAGGCTCGGCACTGCCGGCCTTCGAAGCAGTGGCCACAACCGGATCACCCTGACCATGCAGCACAAGGCTCACACCTGCAGGCAGCTTGATATTGCTGACATGCACGGGGTGCGCAAGCCCAAGGCCGGAGAGGTCGACTTCAAGGAAGCTCGGCAGGTCTTTGGGAAGACAGCTGACTTCGAGCTCGTTAAGAATATGGCTAACGATGGCGCCCTCAAGTTTTACGGCCGGGGAGTTTTCCTGGCCGATGAAGTGCAGGGGCACCTTGGTGTGGAGCTTGGCATTGGCATCAACACGCTGGAAGTCCACGTGCAGTACCTGGGCCTTGTAGGGGTGCATCTGAAAGTCGCGCAGGAGAACCTGCTCTGCCTTACCGTCGAGTTCAAGCGAAAGAATCGAGGAGTGAAATGCCTCTGCTTTGAGCGACAGCAGGATAGGGTTGTGGTCCATCTCGATGGAGACGGGGGCGGTGGTTCCGCCGTAAATAATGCCTGGCACCTTACCGCTACGGCGAAGACGGCGGCTCGCACCCGATCCTTGCACCGAACGGCGGCTTGCGACCACTTTAGAGGTGGAAACTTTCATTGACGCACTCCGCAAATTTTTAAAGGGGTGAACTACCCCATGGTTAGAGACACCCTCTGGGCCGCGACCAGCCCAAAAGGAAAGCCCATGAGTATAGCCCAAAGGAGCTAGGGATGGCGGCCGCGCAGGCTGATGCCCGCGGCGCCTGGCGGGGCGCCTGGCGCTGTCTTATTCTAAAAAGAGTGAACTGACGGAGTCAGACTTGGCGATACGAATGATCGTCTCTGCCATGAGCCCGGCACAGGAGATCACCCGGATGCGGCCCGAATCGATAGCGGTCTGACTCAAGGGGATGGTGTCGGTGACCACAAGCTCGTCGAGATCGGAGTCGACCACGCGCTGCACGGCACTGCCCGAGAGTACGGGGTGGGTGCAGTAGGCCACCACGCGAGAGGCCCCGTAGGTCTTGAGTGCGGCCGCTGCCTTGGTGAGGGTGCCTGCGGTGTCGACCATATCGTCCATGATGATGCAGGTACGGTCGGTGACATCGCCGATGATATTCATCACCTCAGAGACGTTTGCCTTGGGGCGGCGCTTGTCGATGATGGCCAGTTCGGTATCGAGTTCTTTGGCAAAGGCGCGGGCCCGCACCACGCCGCCCACATCGGGAGAGACCACAATCAGGTCTTTGTAGTCGTGCTTCCAGACATCACCCAGAATAATGGGGGCCGAGTAGATGTTGTCTACAGGAATATCGAAAAATCCCTGGATCTGGTCGGAATGCAGATCCATGGTGAGCACCCGATCAACACCCACGGACTGCAGCATATTGGCGACCACCTTGGCACTGATGGGCACGCGCGCTGACCGCACCCGACGGTCTTGGCGGGCATAGCCGAAGTAGGGAATGGCCGCGGTGATGCGACTGGCAGAGGCCCGACGCAGCGCATCCACAATGAGCATGACCTCCATGAGGTGGTCGTTGGCCGGTGCACAGGTAGGCTGAAGTACGAAGACATCGCGACCGCGCACATGCTCCAGAATTTCTACGGTGGCCTCACCATCAGAAAAACGCCCCACATTGGCCCGACCCAAGGGAATGGAGAGGCACTTCGCGACATCGGCCGCGAGCCTTGGGTTGGCATTACCGGTAAAGAGCATCACCCCGTCGTGGGATCCGTTTTTCCTGGCAATGTGGTCAACCATGGCGGAGTGGGCGGGGGCGGATCGGTCGTGGGTCAGAGAGAGTGGCTGGGGAGGAAGGATTCGAACCCTCGAATGCCGGAATCAAAATCCGGTGCCTTAACCAACTTGGCGACTCCCCAGAGCAATGTCGTACGGCCTCTATCGTACCTTTTCTGAACCAAATATCAGAAATGCCGCCGGCAGACCCGGATTGTAACGGGTGATTCCTGCCCATGGGATGGGCTCTGCGCCTTGTTCTGCGCCCCGCTGTGTGATCTCGTTGGGGCCTCATTGAAATGCGCAAAGAGTTGCGCGGCAAGGGCCTCTGCCTGTGGTCGGCTCGAGCAACTGACAAAGAGGGCGCTGCCACTACCACTCATGCGGCAGGCCTCTTGTGGCAGGCCAAGCGCGGAGGCGCAGTCTCGCATCTGGGACAGATACGACGAGATAGCGGGGAACTGACGGCAGGCCACGGCCTGTAGATCGTTATGGCCAAGCGTCCATATTGGGGCGGTGGCGGCCTCACGAAGCGACTCTGAGGAGAGGGGGAGGGTCGACCTGACCAAGCGGGCATCCCGAAAGATTGCCGCCGTGGGTACCTCAACCGGCGGCACCACGACCACAAAGTTCTGGGCCGCAAGGGGATAGTCAACGATCTCTTCACCGATGCCGCGCACATGGGCCGACGGGGGCCCTAAAAAGAAGGGGACATCGGCCCCGAGTTGAAGACCGATGGCTGCGAGGTTATCGGCCGGGTAGTCGAGCTGCCACAAGGCATTGAGCAGGCGCAGGGTGTAGGCGGCATCCGCACTGCCACCGCCGAGGCCTGCGCCATGGGGAATGGCTTTTTTCAGCATGAGGCAGCAGCCCGCATCGGCATCTAATCGACCATCTCTGAGGCCCCGGGTACGCAGCGCCTGGGCGGCCCGCACCGCCAGGTCTTTTTCTTCTGGCCAGTGGATATCGCCCGTGCGTTGAATCTGTCCGGACCGATCAACCGAGACTTGGAGGGTGTCGTACCAGTCGATGGCGACAAAAACACTCTCTAGCAGGTGGTAGCCATCGGGGCGCTGGCCGGTGACGTGCAGAAAGAGGTTGAGCTTGGCGGGAACCGCCGCGGTCTGGGGTGCTTGGGGGCTTTCTGTGGTGACCATGCGGGGTGCTCTAGCAGGCCGCGGGCTGCCTGCACGGAGGCGTGTCTTGGGCGTCTGTAACGACCCGCAGTTCGATCCAGTTGCCGGCCTGCGCCTGCCGCAGGGTGAAGGCGGGAATGCGGTCTTTGGGGCCCTCGGCGGCGTTGCCCGGGTCGGGGCGGAGTCGCTCGCCCAGGGTGTC
>JBEDFV010000213.1:0-7294 GCA_041175005.1 Pseudomonadota bacterium | reverse complement strand
CAAAGCCGGGCATGAATCCAACCACTTCGGCTTCAAGGGTTGCAGACAACACCGCGTCAATCAGTTGGCGGGGGCTACGGCCCATCGACTGGGCCACCTCCGTAAGGTCTGGCGCAAACTCGGTATCGAAGCAGGCGTGGAGCACCACCGTCTTTCCCTTCGGCGCATCCACCCCAAGACACTGTCGGGCGCGCAACTGCAAGGCCGAGAGAAAGGGTTGCACCGACGGTTCCCGTTTGGCCGCCTCTGTGAGTCGTACCGCCAGGGTCGTGACACCGGCAACCTGATCCATCACGAAGGGCAGTGGGTCATCCTGCAGTTGACGCATGAGGGCCCGCACAGACCGATTGGCCGCGGCGGCCGAGACACTGGCCGAACCCCGCCCAGGCGCACTCGCGACAAGAAACTCCACAACCACCATGTCGTCGCCACAGAGCGAGAGCCGAAGGGCCGCGTCCACCAGGGATAATTCGGGATCGGATGACGGCAGAGGGAATGAATCGCGTGATGAGGCAGCAGGCATGAGCGGCAGTCTAATGAATTTTGCAGCGCCTGCGGGTGGCGGGGGCGATCCTCCGGCCTGCCCAATCATTCAGCCGCCGGCGTGGCTAAAGGGCGGCCATCTCCAGACGATTTTTCCCGCGCTCTTTGGTCAACACTTTCTCACGCATCGGCCCATTTTTCGTCGCGAGCGTGTGGCAACGCCTGATGACGACTTCCTGGACCTTGACTGGCTTATGGCCCCGGGCGGACTGCGCGGTGAGGTTTCACCACCGCCTGCCCCACCCGCCATGCTCGTGCTTTTTCATGGGCTTGAGGGGTCGTCGAAGAGTCCCTATGCCCAGTTCTTTGGCGAGATCGCGGGCGCATATGGGTGGGACTATGTGGTGGTGCATTTTCGCGGCTGCTCTGGAGAAATTAACCGAAGGCCTCGGGCCTATCACTCTGGAGACGAGGCCGAGATCGACTGGATACTCGCCACACTTGGCGCGCGCCTTAGGCCGCAGCAGAGGCTCTTGGCGGTAGGAATCTCTCTTGGGGGCAATGCTTTGATGCGTTGGGCCGGTGCGAAGGGGCAGAGCCTGCGCGCTGCGGGCCTGAGGCTCGACGCGGCGGCGGCCATCTCTTCGCCCCTCGATCTTGCCGCCTCTGGACAGAGTATTGACCAGGGGCTCAATCGCTGGCTCTATGCCCGGCACTTCTTACGCACCATGGTGAAGAAGGCCCGGGCGAAACACGCGCAGTATCCCAGGCTTTTTGATCTGGCAGCCGTTGAGCGCGCGACCACCTTGCGCGGGTTTGACAACGCGTTTACCGCGCCCTTGCATGGCTTCGCCGATGTCGATGACTACTGGAAAAGAGCCTCAGCAAAGCCCGTACTGCCATCGGTCGCCATTCCGGCGCTGATCGTGAACGCCTGCAACGACCCCTTTGTGCCCGCAGGGAGCCTACCTACCGAAAAGCAGGTGGGAAGCCATGTATCGATATGGCGCCCAATGCTGGGTGGCCATGTGGGATTCCCCAGTGCACGCAGCACGCCCGACCGAACGCGCCTCACCCTATCGGCGATGCCGCGGGCCGTCTGCGACTGGCTTGCTAGGGCGGCGGGTCTCCCTTGTCCTTCGGTTGACTCAGAAAGACCCTGAAGATCCCGCGGCTGCGTTGGGGACTATTCCTACTCGGCCTTCGGCTGCGCAGCAGGTGCGGGTGAGGTATACAAGCCCTTGATCACATCGGGCTCGTCCTTGGCCGCCAGCTCTATGAGCCGGTCAATCTCCCCGGCAAGCTCTGCCGAATCCGCGTGCCCCAGCCACTGGTTGCGGTTGTTCCGCAGTGTGACCAGGCGATCGAGCGAGCAGTGCTTGCCCTTCTCAAGAATCCAGCTGCGGGCCTGCTGGGCCCGCTTCAGTTCATTGGTGGAGAGGGCAAGGCTACGAAACTCGCTGACCAGACAGTTAGGCGGCTTTGCGTCCGGGTCTTCCAGCCCCGGAATCTGCGCCTGGGCGAGCACTGGGGCGAAAACTACTGCGGCCAGCGCCTGCGTTACCCGCTCCCTTAGGCGCGGCATGCGGCGAGGAAGATGACACGGCGTGTGGCTTGGGCCCATTGGCTCTCCTTTGGTGCTGCTTCTGCCCAGAAGAATTCGGCCGACCCGAACCAGTCTTGAGTCCGCGCACAGGCGAAGGCCGGCGCACGCCATCGGGCAGCAGGCGCACCTGGGTGAGTCGTTCAATCTGCAGTACCAGGCCATACTCGCTTGGGTCGCAGAGCGAAATTGCATGGCCTTCCCGACCATTGCGGCCCGTACGCCCGATACGATGCACATAGGCCTCGGGCACATTGGGTAGATCGTAGTTAAAGACATGGGTCACGGCCTCGACATCAATGCCGCGGGCGGCCACGTCGGTGGCCACGAGTACATGCACGCGACCTGAACGGAAGGCGGCCAGTGCGCGGTCGCGCTGGCCCTGGTTCTTGTCGCCATGAATGGCCTGCGCATTGACACCTTTGGCACGTAGCGTCTTTTCTAAACGATCGGCGCCATGCTTGGTTCGGGTAAAGACAATGGCCTGATTCACAGGCTCGGTCTCAAGCAGGCCCACGAGGGTCTGGGCCTTATCGCCCTGGTTGGCAAGCAGCAGGGTCTGCTGAATCTTGGCAATCGGCTGGGAGGCGGGGGCTACAGAGACCTCCACCGGGTTGGTGAGAAACTCCTGACCTAGGCGCCGAATCTCGGGCGGCATCGTGGCGGAGAAGAGGGCGGTCTGGCGGGGCTTAGGCAGCTTGCTCAGAATCTGTTGAATGGCCGGAAGAAAGCCCAGGTCCATCATCTGGTCTGCCTCATCGAGCACGACGCTACGCGTATGGTCTAGGCGCACATGGCCTGCCTGCATGTGGTCCATAAGGCGACCGGGTGTGGCCACCAGAATATCCAGCCCCAGGCCGAGTGCACGAATCTGCGGGCCCGGCTTGGCCCCACCAACCACGAGGCCCACACGCACCGACACAGGCCGTCCAAGGCGGTCGAGCGTCTGGGCAATCTGGGCCGCCAGCTCGCGGGTAGGGGCCAGGACGAGATGAGAGGGGGCCTTGGGCTGGAGCTTACGGCCCTTCTTGAGGCCTTCGAGTAGGGGCAGCGCAAAGGCCGCGGTCTTACCGGTACCGGTCTGTGCAATACCCAGCAGGTCTTTGCCTGCCATGAGCACGGGAATGGACTGCTCCTGAATAGGTGTGGCCGTCGAGAAGCCCTCTGTGGAAAGGGCACGAAGAATGGGCTCGGAGAGACCGAGTTCTGCAAATGTTTTCAAGGGAAACTTTCTGTAAAGCTACCCTAAAAACAAAACAGATTGAGATGCGATCGGGGCAGCGGTCTATAAACGGGCCTTTCGACCCCTGGAGCGGGCGATGGGAATCGAACCCACGTCTTGAGCTTGGGAAGCTCAGGTCCTGCCATTGAACGACGCCCGCGCAACCTCGCACTATAGCGTATTGACCGTGTTATCCCTAATTAGGCGGGTTTAATCATCTGCTGGAAGGCCTTCATCACGCGTCCGGAGTCTTCGCTCACCAGGAAGCGGATCAGCGCCACCTTGTCGTCGTAGGTGTTGGCCGAGCTCAGCATCTCTAACGGAATCTTGGGCTTCTTGGGCTTCAGACGGCTCTTGATGTCTTCGAGGGTCTCGCCTTCCTGGATCTCCACCATCTCGCCCATTTCGGCGTCTGAGAGCGAGGTGTCGAGACCGGCGGCCTGGGCCTGCACCGCTTCCAGGGCCTTTTGTGCTGCCTGCTCTTGGGCACGGGCTGCCAGCAACTTCGACTCTGCGATGGCTGCCTTTTCTGCGAGCTCTTTCTCCATGGCCAACTGCTTGGCAAGGGCCTTCTGCTGCTTAGCGCGTTCTTTGAGAATTTTGGTGATCTTGCGCTGCTTGGGCGAAGGCACGACCGCGGCCCAGGCCACCCCCAACAAAATGGAGCCCAGAATAGCCACGCCATAAAAGCTTAAGGGCAGCTCGCCGTGCTCGGTGGGAAGTTGGGAAAAAATAAAGCTCATAAAGAAGAAGGCAGGAATGAGCGTGACCAGACCCCAGATGGCCGTCATATTGGGTGTCTGCTCAGCGGCCTGTTCTGCGAGAGATTTTGGTCGGCGCGCCCGTACCGGCGTGGATTTCTTCAACTCGGCTGCACGCACCTGCATGGCGTGGGCGCGGGCAAGGGCAGGGCTCTTCGCAATCGTGGCGGCATCGGGAACAAATTCTGGTTTGCCGTAGTCCGGCGCACCCTGCTGGGGCTTACCCCGCAGGCGCACCACCTGCGGGCCGGGCAGCACGACTACGGCGGGGCCTTTGGGCGGTCCCTTCTTACGTATCGGTGTTAGAAGACCAGGGCGCGCCACCACCACCCCAATGGTGATCGTGGTGAGCATGAATAAGAAGGTCACCATTTCTTCTGACAGGAAGACCTTGGGAAACAAAAAGGAGCAGACGATCAGGGCCACGACCAGCGGAAGCAGCAGGAAAGTCACGAGAAACTGGTTAAGAAAAAGCGGCATGAACGCGTCCTTTTGGCAAGAGACAAACTTCACTTGGCTCTTATATCGACCGCGGCCTTGAAACCTTAAGTATCGCGGGCCCGACCACCAGGCAAGACCCTTTAACCCGGCGAGAGGCCAAGGCAGACCCGTTCATAGATCGTATGGTCTGGGGTCTTTTCGGCAAAGGGATGAAAATCGGGCGATTTGTTGGCCAGCGTAATGACGATAGGCCCAGAGGCCTGCACACCCTGGTAGTGGACCGTAACAATATCCCGCACGGTCTTGGCTGCGCAGTTGAGTTCCTGCCGGGTGCGTAAGGAGAGGGCGCCGAGCTCATTACGCTTTGGCAGGTTCTGCACCCGCCAGTACCGACGAATATCGCCCTCGGTTTCAATACGGTCAATGTCTAGAAAATGCCGCACGCCCTGGGCATCGTCACCTACGAGACGAATGGTGACCTGGGCCCATGCAGCAGCTCCCCAGAGCAGGAGTGCACAGCACAAAAGGAGTGGGTGCGATCTTCTGAGCACAGTGTTATTCCGCCCAGTTAACGGGGGTCGCCCGACGGAGTGTCGAACGATCCACGAGGGGTCGTCGCATTCGGTGCGGTGGGCGATGCCGGATTATCAGAAGCGGTCTCCTGCGCTGCGCGACGGGCCTTCTCGGCGCGAATCTGTTTCATTTCTCGCATATGGAGCCAATAGAGTAAGAGCACAACTCCGAGCCCCAGAAAGCCCTCAATCACGATCACCGGTGCAAATCCATCCATCGCTACACTATGCCGTATTCGTGCATTTTTGAACAGGCCGCCTGCGTGTGATGGATCGTTCTCTTGCTATAGAGGTCAGTGGCCTTGGGCGTTGTTTCACGCCCGATCGATGGCTCTTTCGCGATCTCTCATTTTCTCTGGCGCCTACCGACCAGGTTGCCTTGCTGGGAGAGTCTGGTGTTGGCAAGTCCACCTTACTCAATATTCTGGCGGGCCTTGAAGCGCCCGACGAGGGCACGGTACGTATTCTTAGCCAGTCCTGGCAGGCCATCTCGGAATCCGACCGGCTCTTATTCCGCCGTACCAAGGTGGGATTTGTATTTCAGGCCTTTCATCTCCTGCCGCATCTCACGGCGCAGCAGAATGTGATGGTGCCGTGTCTTCTGGCGGGATGGTCGGCACCAGATGCCAAGCGGGCGGCAGATCAGTGGCTTGCCCATCTTGGCCTAACGGCGCGTGCATCGGCGTTGCCCAGTCTTTTGTCGGGTGGTGAACAGCAGCGTGTGGCGGTTGCCCGGGCCTTGGCCCATCGTCCCAAGGTGGTCTTTGCGGATGAGCCGACGGGAAACCTTGATCCGCTCACGGCGCAGCAGGTACTGCGTGCCCTGGTATCTGCCTGCCGTAGTGAAGGGGCCGCCCTGCTTATGGTGACGCACTCGCAGTCTGCCGCAGACCAGCTTGATCGCAGCATCGTGCTGCAGTCCCATGGACTGCACTCGGTGGGCATACAAGGGGCTGTGACGGCAGTACCAGTACCCCAGGGGTAGCGTATGCCGACGGGTGGGCATCGCCTTCTGCTCTTCTGGCTGCTCTGGGGAAGTCTGCGCGCACAGCCGTGGCGTTGGCTTCTTGCCCTTTTTTCTGTTGCGTTTGGTATTGCCCTCGGCGTCGGGATCCATCTGGTGAACCGATCTGCCTTACTTGAGTTTGGGCGCGCCATCGATCAGGTCAACGGCCAGGCCTCTGTGCAGCTTGTCTCACCATTGGGCCGCAGCCACGGGTTTGATGAACGGCTCTACGACCTCGTCTTTGGCCAACGCGAGTCCCTTGGGCTGTCGGGGGTCAGCCCCGTACTCGAGATTCCAACCGAGCAGATCCTGGTGCTAGGGATTGATCTCTTTCGTGCTGCGCGGGTGAGCCCGGCATTGCTCCCCCAGGTAGCGCAGGCAGCCTCGGAGACCCGAGCGGGCAATCCGCTTTTCTCCGATAACGCGGTGTTTCTGACAGCCGCAGCGCTCCGGTCATTGGGTGTCTCCGTAGGCGAGACCATTGCGCTGGACTTCGCGGGTCGGTCGGTGCGACTACAGGTGGCAGGCGAGGTACCCGGCCTGGTTGGCCAACCCCTTGCGGTCATGGATCTGGGCCTAGCCCAATGGCGGTTTGGGCTCGTGGGCCGGCTCACCCGAATGGACCTTGCGGTATACCCTAAACAAGGCACGACATCGCTCGCCCGCGCCGTACGCGACCAGGACTGGCCCCTGGTGGTGGTAAGCGCGGAAGACCGCTCCGATCGGCTCTCACACCTCTCGCGGGCCTATCGCGTGAATCTCACCGTCTTGGCCCTCGTAGCCTTACTCACCGGAGGCTTTCTGGTGGTCAGTGCCATCGGCCTTTCGGTACTGCGGCAGCAGGCGTCGTTTGCGCTCTTAGGGGCACTTGGCGCCCCGCGGTCGTTGACCGCCCAGTGGATTTTTGGCCAATCGCTGCTGGTGTCCACGATTGGGGGCGTCCTTGGGATTGGCCTTGGGATTGTGCTTGCCTGGCTCTTGCTCGGAATCGTGGGAGGCGACCTCGGCGGGGGCTATTTTTCCGATCAGACGCCGCCCTTGGCGGTTTCACCCCTCGGGCTCCTCGTTTTCCTCATGGTCTCCGTTCTTCTCGGCGTCATCGCTGGGCTTCCAGGGTACCTACGGATACGTAGCCAAGGCCTGTCTTTGCAGATGCGCGCAGGCCAGGCAGAGACCCTGCAGCCCGGTCCCAAAAGCCTTCTCGTT